>CALDQK010000988.1 GCA_937911525.1 uncultured bacterium | reverse complement strand
CGACGCCCGAGGAGGCGACGCCCGAGGAGGCGACGCCCGAGGAGGCGACGCCCGAGGAGGCGACGCCCGAAGCGGCGACGCCCGAGGAGGCGACGCCCGAAGAGGCGACGCCCGCAGCAGCGACGACCGAAGCAGCGACGACCGAAGCGGCGACGACCGAAGCAGCGACGACCGCAGCGGCGACGACCGAAGCGGCGACGACCGAAGCAGCGACGACCGAAGCAGCGAGCGACACGGCGACTTCGCCTGCCAGCCCGGTCCTGAGCGCCCCCGAGCCAGCCGAGCCGAGCGAGTCACAACGTCTGGCCCTGCGCGCGAGCGCGGACGACTGGAGCCCAGCCGTCGAGCAGCGGCTGTCCTGGGTCGAACGTCGCTTGAACCCGCTGGTCTACAAGGACCTGCTCACCTACACGCGCGGGCAGCTCAACACCGGCGGAACCGCCCGCCTGGTCGCCTACGTGATCTTCTTCGCGTTACCCCTGCTGGCCTTCGCCTGGGCCCTGGCCTTCGTGCCGGGGCCCCACCGCTTCGCGATGCGCCACGTGTTCATGGGGATCTGCGGGCTGCTGGCCTTCTTTCACCTCGGCGTCGCCGTGCCGGCTTCGACGGCCTTCGCCCTCGAGCGCGACCGCGACACGCTCGAGAGCCTGATCGTCTCGCCCCTCGGCCCTTGGCGACTCGTGCTGGGCAAGCTCGGCTCGGCCCTCGCCGTCGGCAGCCTCGCCAAGGCCGCGGTGCTGCCGCCCCTCGCAGTGGCCTTCGCGCTGGGGGGAGGCGACCTCGGCTTCTTGCTCAGCTACCTGCTGCTCCTGGTGGCGGTCGACATCTCGCTCGCCTCCTTCGCCCTCTACAACGGCTGCCGCCACCGCGACGCCCCGACGCAGCTGGGCTGGGTCAAGAACCAGACCACGCAGACCCAAATGGCGCTCCAGGCCACGGTCGGGATCTCGGTGTTGAGCTTCCTGCTGCCCTTCTACGCGATCGGGTTCTTGATCCCGCTCTCGCTCCAGCACGGCGTGCGCACGGCCGAGATCCTCTCGATCCTGGCGCCGCTGGGCGCCCTGCACCCTTTGGCGGCGCTGGCTGCCTGGGGGCCGGCGGACGTGTTCGGGTTCGAGGTGCCGGTGTGGCTCCTGGGGGTGGCCTTCCACCTCTCCCTGGCGGCGCCCCTCCTGGCCGGCACGGTGGACTCGCAGCGCTCGGAGGGCAGCGAGCCCTCCCGCGCCACTCGCTTGACCTGCCTGCCGGCCATAGGTCTCGTGCTCCTGCTCACGGGGGCCGTCCTCAGCCGCTGCCCCGACACGGTCCGCGTCGCGGTCGGGCTGGGGCTCTCCGCCTTCCTCCTGATCACGGTCGCGGTGCGGGTCGGTTTCCAGGAGGAGTCGGGGCGCCCCGTCACCGTGCACGGGCTCCTCGGCAGCCTGCACCCGCTCAAGGCGCTCGAGAGCGCGCCCGGGCGCTCGCCCGGCTTCGTGGTCCTGGTCGCGCTCCTCTGCGCCCCCCTCCTGCTCTGGGTCGGGAACTTCGGGCGGGCTGCGGCCAGCACCTGGCTGGCCTTGACCCTGGCCGCGCTCGCGATCACCACCCTCGGCGCGCGGCTCTCCGCGCGCGTGCGCGAGCAGGACGACGAGGCCTTCGTGCGCGCCCTGCGCGGGGAGGAGCTCGCAGAGAGCGACGAGGAGGACGACGAAGAGGAGCAAGAGCGCCGCCGCCGCGCGGCCCCGCGGCGCACCTTCGGGACGCTCGTCCTGCTCGGCTTCCTCCTCCCGACGATCGCGGCCGTGGTGTGGGCGCTGGGCCGGGCCGGCGCGCTGCCCGCCCTCTCGGTGCTCGAGCCCCTGGTCGGCCCGCTGGCCTGCTTGGGGCTCGCCATGAACCCCTTCTCGGGGGTGCTACCCGTCCTGGCCGATCCACGCGTGCTCGGCAGCGACGCCGTGCTGCGGGCGCTCGAGTCCGTCGGGGTCGCGCCTTGGGTCGCCTTCCTGGGACACATTGGCGTCTACGGCGCTGCCCTGGCGGGCTCGCTCGCGACCCTCCGCCCCCCGCTCGACCTGGCCGAGGCCCTGCGCGAAGAGCGCGACGGACTCGCCGCGGCTGGGTCCTAGGCCGCTCGGGCTCTAGCCTAGACCTCGTTCGCGCTCCAGAGCGCGAAGGCCGCCAGGGTCAGGCAGGTCAGCCCGCAGGCCGCCAGGCCGGCCAGCCCTTGCGCCAGTCCTGCCCAGGACACCTCGACGCTGCGCAGCGCGTCGAGCGCCTCGAGGGTCCAGAAGGTCGGCAGCCCGCGCTGCACGAAGGCGAGCGGCGCCGGGACCTCCGACCAACCCGGCCACGCCAGCCCCTGGGGCAGGAGCACCAGAGGGAGCAAGACCAGCAGCGCGCGGCCGCGCTTGGCCAGGCTCGAGATCAGCAGCCCCAGGCAGGTCCCGCTGAGCGCGCAGGCGAAGAGGACCAGATAGAGGGCCGGCAGCGGAGAGTCGAAGTGCACGCTCCGCGCCGAGAGCGAGACCAGGAGCAGGCACTGCAGCGACACGAGGAGCGCGCCGCCGAGGAGCTTGCTGAGCAGATACGAGCGCACCGGCACTCCGAAGCGGCGCTCGCGCAGGACCAGGGGGCGCTCGCCCACGACCTCCGCGGACGCGTTGCCGCAGCCGAAGCAGAGCGCCAGGAGCGCGAGCGCGAAGTGCAGCGTCGCGCCCTCCTCGCTCCCTGCGAAGGTCAGGTGCACCGAGGCGAGCGCGAGGGGCGCCATGAGCAGGAGCGACCCGGTGGCTAGGGGCGTGGCGAGCAGCAGCTCCCATTCGCGCGCGCTCAGGTGGGAGGCGACGCGCAGCCCCAGCAAGCGGCTGAGACCCGACTCGGGCGCCGGCGGGGCCCCAGCTCCCGCCGGCGGGGCCCCAGCTCCCCGCGCGCCCTGCTGCGGTTCCGCTCCAGGGGGCTCCTCGCGCACTTCTCCCGGGGCTGCGTCGCGCTTCTCCCCGCGCGCTTCAGCCAGCAGCGCCTCGAGGTCTTCGTCGCTCACCTAGACCGCCTCCCCGAAGCGCTGCCAGGAGCTGGCCCGGTAGCGCTGAGCCCACTCACGGGGCTCGTCCTTGCGAAGGGCGGGCAAGAGCTGGTCGGGAGCGCTGAGGTCGAAGTGGGTCAGCGCGTTCCCCAAGGGGCCGTCCCACACCAGGTGCCCATCCGCCAACACGGCGATCCGGTCCTCGGCGAGCAAGCCCGCGCTGCTCGTGACGGCGGCCAGGACGGCTCGCCCCGCCGCGGCCTCGGCGCGACCCAGCTCGAGGGCTTCACTCTGGAGCGCGGGCGAGAGGGCCGGCGGGGCGTCGACCAGGAGCACCTTGGGCTCGGTCAAGAGCTCCAGCGCGAGCCGCGCCCGCAGCGCCTCCGGCGGGCTCAGCCCTCGGACCCGCGTGCCTCCGCGCTCGCGCAGCCCGACGCGGTCGAGCGCTCGCTCGACCGCCTGCTGGACTCGCGCCTGCGGTGCGCTCCCGCCGGAGCGCAAGTGCGCGGCGTGCAGGAGCGCGCTCCGCAGCCGGAGCGGCGGGTGGAGCAGTGGCTCGACCACCGCGAAGCCGACCTGCCGCGCGACGCGGTCGACCTCGAGGCCGTCGAGGTCTTCGCCCTCCAGTCGCACGCGCCCCTGAGCGGGGACGACCACGCCTGCGAGCTGGCGCAGCAGCGCGCTCTTGCCCGACTTCGGCGGCCCGAGCAGCAGGCAGAGCTCGCCCGCAGCCAGCGAGATCGAGACCCCGTGCAGGCCGTCGCCCTGAAGGTCACGTGCGTCGAGGAGGCGAAGACTCACTCCCTGAGTCTAGCCCCGAGGCGATCGGCACAAGGGTCCGACGAGAGAGGGGCAGGAGGAGGATCGGCGACTGCGCGCTATCCTCGTTGGGGGAGGCCGAGTGGGAACTCGACGCGTGACACCCCTCCCTTGCCGGCTGCGCGAGGGCCAACTCGAGGTGCTCCTCGTCACCTCGCGAATCGACGGCGCCTGGTGCCTCGTCGAGCGCTCGCTCTCATCGAGCGAAGATCCACTCCGGATCGCCAGCGACGCCGCCTTCGAGGCGTGCGGGGTGCGCGGGTCATGCCGTCGGCTGGGCCAGGTCGCGAGTCGACGGAGCGAGGAGCCAGCCGAGGTCGTCGTGCTGCGCGTGTCGCGCGAGGCTCGGCGCTTCCCTGACCATGGGAAGCGCCGGCACGAGTGGCTATCCCCCCTCAGCGCGAGTGAGCGGCTCTCGGGGCAGCCCGAGCTGATGGCGTTGGTGGCGAACCTCGGTCCAGCCGATTTGCCTGAAGCGCCTCCCGACGCCCGCCCAGCGCCCTGGCGGCGACCGCCCAGCCAGCCTCGAGTGGTGTGCCTGGACCTCGACGACACAGTCCTCAGCCGTGGTGACGAGCCGCTGCCGGGTGCGGTGGCGGCCTGCGAAGTGCTCGTGGAGCGTGGCTACCGGCTGGTCGCGTCCACAGCGCGCCTCGACCCGGTGTGGGAGGGCTCGCCGCGAGCCAGCAAGATTCGCGCTCGGCTGGACGAGATTGGGTTCCCGATCGCCGAGCTGAGCGTGGACGTCCCGCCGGCTGACCTCTACGTGGACGACAAGGGGTGGCCCTTCGACGGCGACTGGGAGGCGCTCCTCGACGAGGTCCGTGGTCAGCTCGCACGATCGCGTCGGCTACGCCTCAGCCTGGCGTTGGCGGGGTGCCTCATGAACCCACAGGGCGGCCCGCTTCACGGTGCCCGAGAAGCGCACGCCGAGCTGCGCGCGCTCGGGGTCGAGCGAGTCGTGTCGCTGGGCAACTTTCGTCCTGAGCTCGCGACACCAGCGCAGCGGGTCAGGGCAGCAGAAGCCTGGCTGGCAGAGGCGGGGATCGAGCCTTCCCGTGTGCACCCAGGAAAGATCTCGTCCCACCTCTACGTAGACACCCACGCCTATCGCTTCGAGGGTCGCTGGCAGGACGCCCTGCCTGCGATCCTGGGGCGACTTGCGTAGGCGCCAACCCTCGAGTTGTCAAAGAACGAGATGCGCTCGCCCGAACGAAAGGCGAACTTATCTCGCTACTCCGACAGCCCGAGGCTTTCGACGCTAAGTCGCGATCTCTCAGGCGATCCCGCGGGATCGTGGCGTGCTACTCCAGGTCCAAGGTCGCGACGGGCTCGAGGCCGGAGACCACCACCGCGCGCAGGCGCTTGTTCCGGAGCGGGCCGGGGATCGCGAGGGTGGCGCCGGTCGGGCGGCCTTGGCCGTCGCGCGTGACGCGCAGGGCGTTGGGGTCGACGGGCAGCGGCTGAGCGCTGTCCTGGTCCACGAGCAGCAGCCCCGGGATCGCGCCCGGCTGGGCGCCCGCGATCGAGAGCGCCACGCGGCGGCGGCCGCTGCTCCAGGCGGCCTGGACCTCGAAGGGGGCGTCCTGGCGCGGCGGGCACTCGGCGGCGCGGAAGGTGCCGACGCCGACGAACTGGCCCTCGTCGTCGACCAGGCCCCAAGGGCGGTGCAGGCGGCCGCGCAGGAGGCGGGTCAGGAGCGGGAGCGTGCGCAGCGAGGCCCAGGCCAAGCCGGGGAGCTCGCTCCAGCGGACCGACGCGCCGCTGCTGAGCTGCGGCAGGAGCTCGCCCAGGCTCGGGCGGCTGGCCTCGAGCAAGAGGCTGGGCGCCACGCTCGGCAGCCCGTCCTCGCCGAGCGTGGCGGCGAGGCGGAAGCGGTCGGTGGGCAGCGCGAAGGCGGTGATCTCGAACTGGCCCGGGCCGGCCTCGAGCACGAGGCGCCCGTCCTGGAAGCGACCGCCGAAGGCGAAGCGGTGGGTGCGAGTCAGGGGCACGCCGACCTGCGCGCCGCCCTCGTCGATCCCGAACTCCTGCAGGCCCCAGGCCAGCACGCGGCCGGTCTCGGGGTCGTGCTCGACCACGATCACGTCGATCGAGAGGCTCGCGATCCCGATCTGGTCGAAGGTCGGCACGATCGCGGGCGCGGGGATCGACATGCGGCGCACGCGGAAGCGCCGCCCGACCAGCTCACCCGCGGGCGCGGCGCTCTCGCGCGGGATCAGGCGCAGTCGGCCGGTGGCGGCGCCGGCCTGGATCCGCAGCGTGGCGGGAGCCGAGAGCTCGCCGCGCGGGACGAGCACCAGCTCGCGCTCGCCGGGGACGATCCGCACCTCGTGCGGGTAGTCGCCCTCCTCGACCACGACGCTCGGCTCGAGGCGCGCGTTGACCGGTCGCCCCGCGCGCTGCAGGCGGCGGCGCAGGCGGATCGGCTCGTGGGCCTCGACCTCTAGCTCGAGCGGCTCGGCGCCGAGCGCGTCGCTATTGGCGCGGCCCCCGCGGCTGACGAGGTGCAGGCTGGCGCCGTCGCTCGGGAGGCCGTCGCTGGGCTTGACGCACAGCCCCGCGGGGTTGCCGAGGTAGTGGTCGTAGGGGATCCAGAGCACCTCGCCGCCCGCGCTGGCGGTCGCCAGGCCGCGCCGGCCGAGCGCGACCGAGGCGTTGATGTCGGGGTAGTCCTGCCCGCCGGTCAGGTCGAGCGACCAGCGGCGCGCCCCGCTCGGCTCGAGGGCGTAGACCGAGCCGTCCCCCGAGGGGACGTAAATCAGGTAGTCGCAGCGCTGCTCGGGGTCGGGGCCGAGGGCGGCCGACCCGCGCACCGCGTCGCCGGTCGAGTAGCTCCAGCGGACCTCGCCCGAGGCCAGGTCGATCGAGGAGATCACGCCGTCGAGGGCGCCCACGATCAGCTGGCCGTCGCCCGAGATCGCGGGGGAGGCGTAGACCGGCGCGCCGAGGTCGACGCTGAAGGTCTTGCGCCCGTCGACGAGCGAGAAGCCCTCGACCGTGCCCGCGAAGGAGCCCACGAAGACCTGCCCCGCGGCGACCGCGGGCGAGGAGCTGACGAAGTTGTCCAAGGCCGCGGTCCAGCGCAGGGCGCCCGTGTCCTGGTCGCAGGCGTAGAGCTTGAGGTCGAAGCTGGGGACCATGACAAGCCCCTCGCCGAAGGCCGGCGCGCCCCAAATGTGGAGCCCGGTCGGCAGGGCCCAGCGGACCGAGCCGTCCGCGGGGTCGATCGCGTAGAGGTAGAAGTCGTCGTTGCCGGCGAAGAGCAGCCCGTTGGGGCCGAGGGTCACGTTGCCCTCCCACCAGAAGATCGTGCTGGTGGTGACTCGTCCTTCGCGGTCGCCGAGGAGGTCGAAGCGCCAGCGCTCCTGCCCCTCGAGGTCGAGCGCGTAGATCGAGCCGTCGCCCGAGGGCACGTAGAGCCCCCCGTGCGGCCCCAGGCAGGCGGCCGAGTCAATGATCTCGCCCGTCTTGAAGCGCCAGCGCTCCTCGCCCGCGAGCGGGTCGAAGCAGTAGACGTGGTGGTCGGCCGAGCCGACGTAGATCCGCTCGTCGGCGCCGATCACGGGCGTCGAGAAGATCCCGTTCCCGGTGCGAAAGCGGCGCAGGGGCAGCCCCGTGCCGAGGACCGGCTCCAGCGGCGCCCAGGGGGCCCCGGTGCTGGCGGGGTTGCCGCGCATCACGGGCCAGGGCGCGTCGGCCGGATAGGGAGCGGGAGGCTGGGTCGGGGCCATGAGCTGAGCTTGCATCGTCCGGTTCTCTTTCTCGAAGCCTTCTTCCTCAGGGTTGAAACTATACCGTCCGGTCGGTACAGTTTCAATCATGCCGCGCAAGAGTCAACGAGAGCCCCTCCTCGACGCCGCCGAGCAGCTGGTCCTGGACGAGGGCGTCGCGGCCCTGACGCTGAACGGGCTGGCGCGGGTCGCCGGCGTCAGCAAGGGCGGGCTGCTCTATCACTTCGAGAGCAAGGCGGCGCTCGTCGCCGCCATGGTCGAGCGAGTCGCCGCCCGCTTCGCCGAGGCTCAGGACCGCCACGTCAGCAAGAGCGGAGACGCCGTCCGCGCCTACGTGGACGCGACCTTCCCCAAGGGACGGCCCGCCCGCTCGCGCGAGGACCGGCTCGGCGCCTCGCTCCTGGCGGCCTACCTCAACGACCCCGAGCTGCTCGCCCCGCTGCGCGAGCGCTACGAGGGCTGGCAAGAGCGGCTCGAGGCCAGCGGGGACCCCGTGGCGGCCACGATCGTGCGCCTGGCCGTCGACGGCCTGTGGCTGGCCGACTTGTTCGGCCTGGCTCCGCCCCAGGGGAAGCTGCGCAAGCAGGTGCTCGGGCGCCTGCGCGAGGGCAGCCAATGAGCGCCCTCGCCCAGGACCTCGAGGTCGCCGAGCTCCACGCGCCGGTCCACTACCCCGAGGGCCCCTGCCCCTGGCGAGGCGGCCTGCTCTTCGTGGAATACACCCGCGACGCGCTGGTCTTCCTGCACGAGGGGGTGACCCGCGACCTGTGGAGCGAGCCCGGCTGTGGCCCCTCCGCCGTGCAGGCGGCGCCAGACGGCACGCTCTGGGTCTGCGCCTACGAGGCCCGCGCCCTGGTCCAGCTCGACCCGCAGGGCCACGAGCTGACCCGCCACGTCGCCGACCGCGCGGGCCGTCCGCTCCCGGGGCCGAACGACCTCGCGATCGCCGCGGACGGCACGGTCTACTTCACCGTCTCGGGCGAGTTCGAGCCCGAGGCTCCCGCCGAAGGCGCCGTGTGCCGGCTACGACCGGGCGGTGTGCCCGAGCGCGTCGCTCGTGGCCTGCACTACGCCAACGGGATCGCCCTCGGTTCCGCGGCGCTCTACGCGACCGAGCACTTCCGCGACCGCGTGCTGCGCTTCCCGCTCGGGCCCGGAGGCGAGGTCGGCCCGGGCGAAGTCCACGCCGACCTCTCGCGCCTCGCGGGCCCCCGCTCGCCCCTGCGCGGCCCCGACGGGATCGCGCTCGGGCCCGCGGGCGAGCTCTACGCCGCCCACTTCGCCTGCGGCCAGCTGGCCCGCTTCGACCCCCGCGGGGAGCCGCTCGCGCCGATCGCGCTGCCCTTGCAGTTCCCCACCAACGTGGCCCTGCTGCCGGAGGGCGGGCTGGTCGTGACCGCCTTCGCCGCCGACGCCGCCCCGCACTTGGGCGCCCTGCTGAGGATCGGCGCGAGCTGAACCCGGGTCGGCGTGAGGAGTCGACCCTGAGCAAGGACGATCGCTGGGCCCGGATCGGGGGAGGCCGCGAGGAGGCCCTCACGCAGGTCGTCGCGTGCGGCAAGGGGGCTTGGGACTAGGCGTCTAGAAGGTCTGCCCGAAGCCCACGAAGTAGCGCGGGCCGAGGTCGTCGGTCTCGTCGATTCGGAAGCCGACGTCGAAGCGGAAGATCAGGTCCGTCACGCCGAAGGACTTGCCCCAGAGGCGGAAGCCGAAGCCGGTGCCCCACTTCCAGTCGGTGCGGTTGCGGAACACGTGGTCGAGGTCCTCGCCCACGTCGCCCGTGTCGAGGAAGAGCACGAACTGGATCCGGCGCAGGTAGACCAGGTAGAGCAGATTGATGTCCAGGTCCTCGAACAGGAACTGGCGCAGCTCGGTGCGCACGATGATCGAGGCGCGGTCGACGAACTCGCTCGGCTGGATCCCGCGCACGCCGCCGCCGCCGCCCGCGTCGGGGAGGCGCTGAGTGGGGATATCGCTGCCGTTGACCTGGGTCACCCCGAGCTCCATGGCCAAGGTCGTGCCGCGGATCGGGGAGTAGAAGAAGCGCAGCTCGGCGTCGAAGAGGTGGAAGCGGACGTCCGAGCCGTAGATCTTGTCGGAGGTCTCGTAGCCAAAGGACCCCGAGATGCCCCAGTCGGGGTCCTCGCGGAAGATCCGGGTGTCGAAGCCGACCCCGGCGCCGAAGCTGATCAGGTTGCCCTTGGTCTCGGGGAACTCCACGGCCGAGCTGAGCACGCCCTGGTTCAGGCGGCTGGCGGTGAAGTTCAGGCCCAGGCCGACTCCGTAGGTCCGCTGGTCGATCGCCCAGCCGAAGCCGTAGTTGTAGCCCAGGGCCACGCCGCGCTCGTCCTGCTCGTAGAAGCCGTCGAGCTTGATCCGATGCGCGTAGTTGCGGAAGGGAATGATCGTGGTCCCGACCGAGGCCTCGTTGCGGTTCGCGCGGTTGAGGTCGACGCGCACGGCCAGGCGGTTGAGCAGGATCTTGAAGGGGGCCTGGGGCGACTCGTCCTCGCCTCGGTCCCGCTGCGCGATCCGGTAGTCGGGGTCGAGCACGATCGGGTTGAACAGGCCGCCGTAGTGGTCCAGCTCGACCGTGCCCTCCTCGCCCTTGCCCGACCAGGTCGCGGTGCGCGTCTTGCCGAGGGAGCACGCCCTCTCCGCGTTGAGGATCTGCCACTCGATCTTCGGAGCGCCACCGACC
>CALDQK010000987.1 GCA_937911525.1 uncultured bacterium | reverse complement strand
CTCTCACACCACTGGCACCCTCCACCGCGCCCACACCCTCCCGGGGCTGGCCATGACCCAGGCAGCGAGGCAAGCGCGTCCGCCTCCGCCCGGCCGACGCGCGCTTCTTGCTCGAGTTCCTCGCCTCGAAGGCCAAGGCCCCGCACGACTTCAAGGGCGCGCTGGCAGCCTTCGACGCGCGGCCCCCCGACCTGCGCTTGATCCCTTACCTCAGCCCGGTCCTCGCCAGGCGCCGCGACCTGGAGGCGACCCTGCGCGCGCGCAGGATCGCCTACGAGCACGCCCCCGGAGTCTCGCGCGTCCTGGGCGAATACGTGGGCGCCCTCTGCCAGAGCGACCCGCAGCGGGCGCTCGAGCTCGTGCGGAGCTCGACCTCCGACCACCCCACGCTCCAGCGCAACCACGCCGTCCTCGAGGCCTCGGACGGCGACGCCGCGCGAGCCTGCTCCCTCTACGAGGCGCTCCTCGCGCGCGCTCCCGAAGACTGGGCCCTGCACAACAACCTGGCCTTCCTGCTCGTCGAGCTCGGGCGCGCCGAGGAGGCGCTCGAGCACGCCAACCTGGCGGCCAGCCACCAGCGGAACGCAGAGTCCCTCGACACCCTGGGCTGGGCGCTGCACCACCTCGAGCGCTACGCGGAGGCCGAGGAGCAGCTGCGGGAGTCCCTCGAGCTGGCCCCGCCGACCGCCTCGACGCAGCGCTTGCACCTTTGCGCGACGCTCCTGGCCCGCGGGCGGCGGGAGGAGGCGCAGGTCCAGCTGCGCTACGCCGAGCTGCTCCTGCCGATCGCCGAGGGGGAGCTCCGGGGCAGGGACCTCGAGCGCCTGCGCGCGCTGGCGGCGCGGCTGCGCAGGGAGCTGGGGACGTGAGCTCGCGCTTCCTCGGCGTCGGCCTCGCGCTCCACCCCGAGGCGGAGACGATCGAGCTGCTGGGGCGGGCGATCGAGGAGCTGGCCGACTTCTACGAGCTGAGCCCCGAGATGCACTGGCAGGGCGAGGCGGAGCCCGCGCCCACCCGGGCGCTCCTGGCGGACCTCGTGCGGCGCTCGGGCAAGCCGGTCGTGGCCCACGGCCTCTTCCTCTCGCTCGGCTCGAGCGACGACCCCGAGCGCCTCGGCGCCGCCCTGGCGCGGATCGAGCGCGACCAGGCCGAGTTCGACTTCCTCCACTACAGCGACCACCTCGGCTTCTGCGCCGAGGGCGGGCGGGAGTCGGCGCTCCCCCTGCCCCTCCCCTGGAGCGAGGCCAGCGCGCAGGTCGTCGCCGCGCGCCTGCGCTGCCTGCGGGACGTGGTCCCCGCGGTCGCCTTCGAGAACAGCGCGCTCCTCGTTCAGCTCGGCGACCCGCTGCTCGAGCCGGACTTCCTGGCGCGGGTCTGCGAGCTGGGCCAGTGCGGCCTGGTGCTCGACCTCCACAACGCCTACGCCAACTGCCTCAACGCGGGGGTCGAGCTCGAGGCCTGGCTGGCGCGGGTGCCCTGGGAGCAGGTCGTCGAGCTGCACCTCTCCGGCGGCTCGTGGAGCGAGGAGGAGTGGGGAGCGGAGCGGCGTCGGCTGGACACCCACGACGGCCCCGTGCCCGAGGACGTGTGGCGAGCTGCCGAGCTGGCCCTCGCGCGCAGCCCGCGCCTGCGGGGGGTCGTGCTCGAGCGGATCGGCCTCGTCGCGAGCGAGGTCAGCGGCTTCGAGGACGAGCTGCGGCGCGCCCGGGAGCTGGTCGCGCGACGCCCCGCGCCCCTCGCGCCAGCCCCGCCGGAGCGCGCTCCGCTCCCGGCGGGTCCTGCCCCAGCCGAGACGAGCCCGCTGCTGCTCGACGCCCTCCTCAGCCAGGACCCGGGCGAGACCCTCGCCGCGGGGGTGGGCTCGCTCTCGCCGCCCGCCCAGGCCGTCCTGGGGGACCTCGACCCGAGCGGGCTGACCCTGACGCACTTGATCGTGCACCGGCTGCGCTGCGAGCGGATCCTGGCCGGGGATGGCGCACTGCGACAGGCCTTCCAGCGCGATCCTGGCGGCTTCAGCGCTCGATATCGCGGCTACTCGGTCGCCAATCCGCCCCAGAGCGTGTGGCCAAGAGAGGAGGCGCGTCGCTTCCGTGCGCACTGGGGGACTTGATCCCAGCCGGCGCGGATCTAGATTGGTTCAACCATGGCGGATCCCCACGCCGACGAGCTTCGCTACCGCGCGATCGACCTCGGCATCTTCACTAACGAGGTCGCGGGCCAGCACCTGGTCGCCTTTCAGGCGGCGGGCGGCGACTCCTTCGCAGACTGGCTGCTCGAGTCCGGCCTGATCACGCTGCCCCAGATGAGCCAGCTGGTCGCGGGGCTCGTGATGGGTGACGATGACAGCGACGAGCTCGATGTCACCATGGGCCCGACGGGCCAGTCCCTCGACCCGATCGTGGGGGCGGAGTTCAGCGGCTGCACCGTGACCCGCAAGCTGGGCCAGGGCGGCATGGGCTCGGTCTACATCGCCGATCGCCACGACACCGGCGAGACGGTGGTGATCAAGTTCCTGGCGCCGGAGCAGGCTCAGAACCCGACCTGGCGCGGGCGCTTCCTGCGCGAGGCGCACGTCCTGCAGCGGATCGCCCACCCCAACATCGTGGGGATCTTCGGCGTCGACGGTGAGTCGGCCCAGCCGCACATCGTGATGGAGTTCGTCGACGGCCAGCCCCTCGACGTGGCCCTCGAGCAGCAGGAGCTCTTCCCGCCGCTCCAGGCGGCTCAGATCGCGCGCGACATCTCGCTCGCCCTCGGCCACGCCCACGAGGCCGGGATCATTCACCGCGACATCAAGCCGGCCAACGTGCTGCTCGGGCACAACGGCGTGGTCAAGGTGCTCGACTTCGGCCTCGCCAAGAACGTGGCCGTCGACGACGGCCTCTCGCTCCCCGGCCAGGTCCTCGGCACGCCGCACTACATGGCGCCCGAGCAGTGGGGCGACCACATGGTCGACGCCCGCTGCGATGTGTTCTCGGTCGGCGCGACGCTCTATCACCTCGTGACCGGCTCGGTGCCCTTCCCGGGCAACAACCCCCAGTCGATCTCGCGCAAGGTCCTCTCGGGCGAGCTCGTCGCCCCCAGCGACCTCGTCCCCGACATGCCCGAGGACCTCCAGCTGGTGATCTTCCGGATGCTGGCGGTCAACCGCTCCTACCGCTATCCGACCGCCAAGCAGGCCGCCGAGGACCTCGACCGCGTGCTGAACGGGGAGGAGATCGATGTCCCGCGCTTGATCCAGCTCACGGCTCAGGGTCCGCAGCGGCGTCCGCTCTTGCCGGGCGAGAGCTTCCTGATCGGGCGCGACGACGGCTGCGACATCGTGATCCGCGACCGCTCGGTCAGCCGCCAGCACGCGCGCCTCGAGCGGGGCAAGACCGGCTTCGTGCTCCAGGACCTCGGCAGCACCTACGGCAGCTACGTGGGCGGGATGCGAATCCGCAACGTGGTGCTCAAGAACAAGGACCAGCTGAAGCTGGGCAAGATCCAGTTCGAGTTTCGCGACGGCGGGCTGGCCAGCGCGCTGACGACTCGGCGCCACGCCCCGAGCCGGATGCAGGTCCGGACCCTGCCCCAGCCCTTCGTGCAGGTCCTGGTCGAGGAGGCCGACAAGCGGGTCGTGCTCTCGCTCCTCGAAGAGCTGCCCGAGACGACCTGGGAGCGCCGCCTGAAGCAGGCGGTCGACCACGTGGGCACCCTCTACGGGCAGGAGACGGCCGAGGAGGTCAGCAGCAAGGTCAGCAAGAAGCACCGGCGCCAGCGCCTGCGGGTGCCGCAGTACCTGTTCACGATCACGCACGAGAACCTGAGCGACGACATCGAGGCCTGGCTCCACTGGTGGGATCAGCACCGCGGCACCTTCCCGCCGCAGATCGCGCCCCAGGCGACGCACCCCCCCAGCGTGCTCCAGGTCCGCCAGGGCGAGCCCCAGGCGCGCACGATCCCGCTCCCAGGCGAGGACAAGGTGCTCTCGGTCGGGCGTGACGACAACAGCAAGGTCAAGCTGCTCAGCCGCTCGGTCAGCCGCCTGCACGCGACCCTGCTCCGCTTCCACACCCGCTGGGTGATCCGCGACGAGGGCAGCCGCTTCGGCACCCTGCTCAACGGCAACCAGGTGCGGATCGCCTTCCTGCGCAGCGGCGACGTGCTCAACCTGGGCAAGGTCGAGGCGGTGTTCGTGACCGACGAGCCGGACCCCGGCGCCACGGCCGCGGGCCTGCAGGACCTGAACCTGCTCGACCCCGAGACCTTCTTCGCGCTGGTCGACAAGACCCACCCGGGCACGATCGAGGGCCTGATCACCTTCATGCTCGCCCTGCGCGACACGAGCTGGATCATGGGCGAGGCCCAGGAGCTCTACCCGCGCAACGAGGACCAGCAGGCGCGCTTCACCGAGAAGGTGATCAAGACCTACGCCCGCTGGAGCAAGAAGGCCCCCAAGAAGCTGGCAGAGATGCTCGGCGTCGACCACGGCGAGGACCCCGACGCCTGGTGGGCTGCCTTCGAGTCCAAGCGCAGCGCGCTGCCGACCCAGGTCTTCCCCCGCGGGTGGTTCCCGGCCACGACCGACTCGGGCACCTTCAAGCTCTAGGGAGCTTGAAGCTCCCTAGCTGGTGGGACCGGGTTGGGTGCTCCAGAGGCGCCAGGACCGGTCTTATGGTTGGTGCTTGGCGGGCGCCTTGGCGGTAACCAGGTTCTGTTTGACAACCCCAAGATCGAGCACGGCCTAACCGATGCTTGTAGGCGCGGGGTTCTACCCCCGCCCGCTTGGGGGTCGAGCTCCGGCCTCCGCGGGCCCGCCCCTACACAGAGGACCCGAGCAGGCTGCGAATGACGCCGGAACCCGCTCCGGAGGGTGTCAAATAGAGCCCTTCGGACCGACCTGCCTGGCAGTTCGCCCCAGCAGCCCAGCCAGCTCTCGCCACACGGCGCGCCCCAGCGCCTCGCGCTCGTAGCCGACCCCCACGCTCGCCAGGCTCGCCATGACCTGGGAGTCCAGGTCGCAGGGGTTGAACAGGCCGAAGCGGCTGAGGTCGGTGCTGAGGTTCAGCGCGAAGCCGTGGTAGGTGACCCAGCCGCGGCAGGCGATCCCGATCGAGGCCAGCTTCTTGTCGCCGGCCCACACGCCCGTCAGGCCCTCCTTGCGGCCGGCCTCCAGCCCGCACTCGCTCGCCAGGGCCGCGATCAGCGCGCTCTCCTGGTGGCGGAGGAACTTGTGCAGGTCGCGCTCGTGCTTCTCGAGGCGCACGATCGGGTAGCCGACCAGCTGCCCGGGGCCGTGATAGGTCGCGGCTCCCCCGCGCTCGATGGCGAGGACCGCGATCCCCGCCGCGCGGACCAGGGCGGTCTCGTCGTCGCTGCGGCCCTTGCCCTGGGCCTTGCGGCCCGTGGTCACGACCTCGTCGTGCTCGCAGAGCAGGAGCGTGTCCTCGCCCTCGCCCCGGCGGCGGGCTTCGACGAGCTCCTTCTGCAGCTCCCAGGCTTCGGCGTAGGGGATCCGGCCCAGGTCGCGCAGGAGGAGCGGGCGCGCCTCGCTCAGCGGGCGCGGTCCTGCTTGAAGGCCAGCTCGTCGGCGAGGAACTGGCGCTGCTCGTCCATGAGCGGCGGGTCGTCCGCGTAGACGTCCTCGAGCAGGCTCTCGGGCGGCGGCAGGTCGGCGCGCTCGGCCTCCTTGACCGCCGCGTTGATCTCCTCGCGCAGCTCGGCCTCGAGCGCCTCCTGGCGCTGCTCGTCCCACTTGCCCTCGGACTCGAGGTAGGTGCGCAGGCGCGCCAGGGGGCACTTGCGCGCCCAGGACTGGACCGTCTGATCGTCGCGGTAGCGGCTCGGGTCGTCGGCCGAGCTGTGGCCGCCCATGCGGAAGGTGACCAGCTCCAGGAAGGTCGGGCCGCCCCCGGCGCGGGCGCGCTCGACCGCGGCGCTGACCTCGCGCACGACCGCGAGCAGGTCGTTGCCGTCGACGCGCACGCCGGGCATGCCGTAGGCGCGGGCCTTGACCGCGAAGGTCTCGGACGCCGTCTGCTTGCTCGAGGGGACCGAGATCGCCCACTGGTTGTTCTGGCAGATGAAGACCGCGGGGACCTTCCACACGCCGGCGAAGTTGAGCGCGGCGTGGAACTCGGGCTCGCTCGTGCCGCCGTCGCCGACGAAGCCCATCGCGACCTTGGCCTCCCCCTTCAGCTTCATCGCGTAGGCGGTGCCCGTCGCCTGGGGCAGGTGGTTGGCTATGCAGCTGCTCCAGCTGACCTGGTTCACCTCGCGCCCCGCGAAGTGCATCGGCTGCATGCGCCCCTTCAGCACGTCGTGGGCGTTGCCGAACATGTGCGCGAAGTAGCGGCTGAGCGGGAAGCCGCGCAGGAGCATGATCGCGTTCTCGCGCAGGGCCGGATAGAGCCAGTCCTCGGGCTGGAGCGCCGCGCCGCTGCCGACGACCGCGGCCTCCTGCCCGCGAGCCGAGCCGAAGAAGCCGATCCGGCCCATGCGCTGCAGGCCCTCGAGGCGCTGGTCGATGGCGCGCATCAAGACCATGGTCCGGTAGAGCTCGATCAGGCGCTCGTCGCTGATCGCGGGCAGCTCGGCCCCCGCCAAGGGCTTGCCTTCGGGGTCGAGGACCGCGATCAGGTCGAGGTCGGCGGGCTGGGTGTCGGTCGCGGTCGCCATGTCGCCTACACGCCTTCGAGGATGAACATCTCGGGGTCCTGCAGGTAGCTCACCACGGTGTTCATGAAGCGCGCCGCGTTGGCGCCGTCGACCACGCGGTGATCGAGGCTGAGCGAGAGATACATGATCGAGCGGATCACGATCTCGTCGTCGACGACCACCGGGCGCTTGACGATCTTGTGCACGCCCATGATCCCGACCTCGGGGTAGTTGAGGATCGGGGTCGCGAGCAGGCCGCCGATGTGGCCCGCGCTCGTGATCGTGAAGGTGCCGCCCTGGAACTCGTCCGGCGCCAGGTTGCCCGCGCGCGCGCCGGCGCCCAGGCGCTGGATCTCGCCCGCGATCTCGAGGATCGAGCGGCGGTCGGCGAACTTGAGCTTGGGCACCACGAGGCCCTGGTCGGTGTCGGCCGCGATGCCGATGTGGTAGTAGCGCTTGTAGACCAGCTCGCCGGCCGCGTCGTCGAGCGACGCGTTCAGCTCGGGGTGGCGGCGCAGGGCGTTGACCACGGCCTTGGTGATGAAGGCCAGGTAGGTCAGCTTGATCCCGCGGTCGGCCGCCTTGGGCTTCATTCGCTCGCGGAGCGCGATCAGCTCGGTGACGTCGACCTCCTCCACGTAGGTGAAGTGGGCCGCGGTCCGCTTGGAGAGCTGGAGGAACTCCGCGATCTTGCGGCGCACGCCGCGCAGGGGGACCCGCTCCTCCTCCTCGCCCGCGCCAGGCGGGGGGAGAGGGGCCGGGGCCGGGGCCGGGGCGGGCGCCGCCATGGGCCGCGCGGGAGCGGCTGGGGCCGTGCCGGTCACGTCGGCGCGCGCGCGGCGCTCGCTGGGGGTCGCGGGCGAGGGGGCGCTGACGTGGCCGCCGGCGGCGCGCTCGACGTCGGCGCGCAGCACGCGGCCCGAGGGGCTGCTGCCCTTGATCCGCTTGATGTCCACGCCGAGCTGACGGGCCTTCCTGCGGGTGGCCGGGGTCGCGATGACCCGCTCGGCCGCCTCGGCGAGGAGCTGCGCGGGCGGGCCGCTGGGCGGCGCCAAGGTGGCCGTGCCGCCGCCGTTCTTGCTCGCGCCGCCGGCCGCGGCCGCGGACTCGGCCGTGTGGCCGGCGCTGCCGTGGGCGCCCGCGAGCTTGCCCTCGGTGACCTCGGTGAAGGTCGCGATCGCCTGGTGGACGGGGACGACGTCGCCCTCGCCGTGGAGCAGGTCGCCCACGACCCCGGTCACGGGGCAGGGGATCATGACCGTCGCCTTGTCGGTCATGACCTCGACGAAGTCCTGCTCTTCGGTCACCCGGTCACCGGGTCCGACGTGCCACTTGACGATTTCGCCCTCGGCGACACCTTCGCCGATGTCGGGGAGAAGGAACTCCACATGGCCTCCTAGGGGCAAGCTGGTCAGCGCCAGCAGGTCGGCGGTCTTTCGAGAGGGCGCTCTCGAGTCGTGGTCAGGAGAGCAGAGGTGCTCTCATTCATTGCGAGAAGCAGGAGAGGAGAGGAGCTCTTGGCTCGTGCCTCAGAAGAATCAGCGGCTCTGTCTCAAACCTGCGTTCAAAGGGTCAGGGACGTGGCCCCCTCCGAGCCGACCAGCAGGTTTGAGCGCCGCTGATTCTGGGCCCAAAGATGGGGGTCTGGGGGGGCGCAGCCCCCCAGATGTCAGGGGAACTTGCCTTCGCCTCGGGCCTCTTGCTCGGCCTCGAGGCAGGCGCGCAGGTCGGCGGGCATCTCGGCGTAGACGTCGCTGAACAGGGTCTCGAGCTCGGGCTTGGGGACCCGCTCGTTCTCCTTGACCGCGCCGTTGACCTCGTCGCGGACCTCCTGGCGCAGCGCCTCGTCCTTCTCCTCGTCCCAGAGGCCCTTGGACTCGAGCAGGCGGCGCAGGCGCAGGAGCGGGTCGAGCTGCTTGTACTCCTCGAACTTCTCGGCGCCGATGTAGCGGGTCGGGTCGTCGCTGCTGCTGTGGCCCGCCATGCGGAAGGTGACCAGCTCGATCAGGGTCGGGCCGTCGCCGCGGACCGCGCGCTCGCGCGCCTCCTGAGTGGCCACGTAGACGGCCAGCACGTCGTTGCCGTCGACGCGCACGCCCGGCATGCCGTAGGCGACCGCCTTCTGGGCGAAGGTCTCGCTCGCGGTCTGCTTGCTGGTCGGGCAGGAGATCGCGTAGCCGTTGTTCTCGACGATGAACACGACCGGGGCCTTGTCCACGCCGGCGAAGTTCAGGCCCGCGTGGAAGTCGTTGCTCGAGGTGCCGCCGTCGCCGATATAGGTCAGCACGGCCTGCTTGTCGCCGCGGCGACGCATCGCCATCCCGACGCCCGCGGCCTGGATCAGCTGGGTCCCGATCGGGCTGCTGATCGAGACCATGTTCTGGTCCTTGAACGAGTAGTGGACCGGCATTTGGCGACCCTTGGTGTTGTCCCAAGCGTTGCCGTAGCACTGGGCCACGATCGACTTGATCGCCACGCCGCGCCACAGGAAGAGCCCCGGCTGGCGGTAGCCCGGAACGACCCAGTCGGCCGCCTCGAAGGCGGCGCCGGTGCCGATCGAGCAGGCCTCCTGCCCGGTGCTGGCCAGGTAGAAGAAGATGCGCCCCTGCCGCTGCAGATTCATCATCCGCTCGTCCATGACGCGCGTGGTGAGCATCATGCGATACATGCGCAGCAGGGTCTCGTCGTCCAGGCCGGGGTCGCGGCTGGCGTCGACGGTGCCGTCGGGGGCGAGGATCTGTAGCAGATCCTGGTGCTCGAGGGCCGTGCTCACGGAGCCTCCAGGTGTGAGGGTGATCGGCGCACTTTACGCTGGGGAAAGAGCGCGCTCAACCCGAAGGTGCAAGGCTGCTTAGGGACCGCAAAGGCCCTCCAGCGCGTTCAAGGCACCAGCGCGGACGTGACCCTTCGTCCCCTCCGGGCGCCTGGGCAAGGATCGGACAAGACGGGGTTGCCGGGGCCGCCCCTCCCGGGGATCCTCTGGCATGGCAAGCGTTGCGCTCAAGGACGTCGTCAAGATCTATGCCCCGGGCCAAGAGCCCACGGTCAAGGGCGTCAGCCTCGAGATCCAGGACGGCGAGTTCTTCATCCTGCTCGGCCCATCGGGCTGCGGGAAGTCCACCCTCCTGCGGATGGTCGCGGGGCTCGAGACGATCACCTCGGGCGAGATGCGGATCGGGGAGCGGCTCGTCAACGAGGTCGCGCCCAAGGACCGCGACATCGCGATGGTCTTCCAGAGCTACGCGCTCTACCCGCACCTGAGCGTGCGCGACAACCTGGGCTTCGGGCTCAAGATGCGCGGCACGCCCAAGGACGAGATCGCCAAGCGGATCGCGGAGGTCGCCCCGCCGCTGGGGCTCGACACCCTGCTCGAGCGCCTGCCCAAGGCGCTCTCCGGCGGCCAGCGCCAGCGCGTGGCCCTCGGGCGCGCGATCGTGCGCGAGCCGGCGGTGTTCCTGCTCGACGAGCCCTTGAGCAACCTCGACGCCAAGCTGCGCGGGCAAATGCGGGTCGAGCTCAAGCGCCTCCACCAGCGCCTGGGCGCGACGATGGTCTACGTGACCCACGACCAGGTCGAGGCGATGACCCTCGGCGACCGGGTCGCGGTCCTCCACGGCGGCCAC
>CALDQK010000986.1 GCA_937911525.1 uncultured bacterium | reverse complement strand
TCTCCGCGAGACTCTGCGTTCTCTGCGTCTCCGCGGTGAATCGCCGCGCGCAACCGCCCGGAACCGCGAAACTCTAGCCTAGTGCTGCGCGTCGCAAGCTCCGATACAGGGGTAGAGGCCTCGGAGGGCGCAGCACTAGGTGTCTTCTGGGGGGGCGGTACCCCCCCAGACCCCCCATCTTGGCGTCACTCCGTTCCGACCGCGCGCCAGCACTAGCTGGCGCCTGTGTGACCTACACCTTCATGACCCCGCCGGGGGCGCCACCTAGTAAGGCGCGCTGGCTGTCGCTCGCGAGCGACCACGGCAGCCGGACCGGAACTTCTAGGGCACGCCGCTGGTAGCGCGAGGCGCCGCCGCAGGAGCCGCAGGACGCGCCCTCCGGCCAGCAGCCCTCGTGGTGGCGCGCGCCGCAGGTCGTGCAGCCGGTCACGTCGAGGTCGTAGAGCCCGACCGCCTCGCTGCAGGCAGGGCAGCGGTCGCCGCCCTGGATCCGCTCCAGCTCGGCGGGCTTGCTGGCGCGCACCGCGTGCTCGAGGTCGAAGATCCACTTGTCCTCCAGCGTGGCGAAGCCCTGGCTGCGCGCCCGCTCGCTCGCGATCCGCAGCAGGTGCTTGTTGGGCAGCGCCAGCAGGCCGACGAAGGAGGCCGAGAGCAGGAAGGCCAGCCCGAGCGCCATGTGACCGGGCAGCCCCAGCGCGGCGTAGACGAGCGAGAAGCCGAGCATGCCCACGCAGAGGGGCACCGCCAGGAGCTGCGGCGGCGCGCGGCGGGCCACGGCCCGCAGCGGCGCGTCCTGCTCGTGGAAGCGGCGCACGTCCGCGAGGTAGTCGTTGAAGCACTCGATCGGCCGCGGCGCGGACTCGCGCGCGCTCAGGACGCGCTCGTGCGAGCGGAGGTCGTCCTGGAGCTTGCCCCGCGTGCCCTGCACGCTCAAGCCGGCTTGGCGGGCGAGGATCGGGTCCTCGTGACCGCAGGTCAGCACGAGCTCGCCGCTCTGGAGGCGGGTCCGCAGCACGTAGGTCGTCGCGCTCAGCTCGAGGGCCGTGGCCAGGCCCTCGTGATAGTGGACCTCGATCAGGAGCCCCTCGACCCGCGCCGCGCCCAGGAGGCGAAAGCCGAGCTCGGCGGCGCGCGCCTGCGCCTGGCTGATCCGCGCGTGACCGCGCAGCTCGGCGAGCGCGGGGTCGGTCTCTGAGACCCGGTCCACCTGGACTGGGTTATGGCGCAGCAACAAGCGACGAATCATGGGACCTCCTCGTGACGGCAGCGGCTGGTTCACCTCCTCGAAGTGAGCGTGGTGGTGCCAAGGAGAGTGCAAGCCCAGTGCCGAAGGGAACGCCCAGGAGGGCGCGATCTAGGCCAGCGAGCTGATAACGCTGGCCCCCCGGGTGCATACGGCGTTGGGAGATAGCAAGGCGCGGGCCCACTCCGAGCCTAGGAGCGGGCGCGAGCCTCACTAGAATGCGCGATTCGCTCTGCGAGGAGACCTCCCCCGTGCCGACCGCGACCCAACCCGGCGAACGCTTCGAGTGGCTCGAGACCGCTGCCCCGACCCTGCCCGCCCCCAAGGCGGCGGAGGGGGCCTCGGCCGAGCCGGCCTGGCGCTGTCGGCAGTGCGGCTGGCTGGACTCGGTCGACGAGGCCGAGTGCTTCCGCTGCGGCGGGCACATGGGGCCCGAGTCGGCCGAGGTCGAGCCCGAGGACCTGCCGCCCCGCCCCGAGGGCGGGATCACGGTCGAGCAGCGCGCCTCCTTCGAGGTGTTCGGCGGCGGCGGCGTCTACGACGACCCCGGCATGTGGCAGCTCCGGCGCCGCTCGGCCAACCACGCCTGCCTGCCCGGCTTCGACACCCTGCTGGCCCTCGGCCAGGTCAACACCGAGGTCTTCCACCGCTTCGCCCACCAGTCGGCGGTCGCCCGCCGCGCCCTGCGCGAAATGGGCGGCGCGGCGCTCCTGGCCGACGAGACGGGCCTCGGCAAGACGATCGAGGCCGGCCTGGTGGCCAAGGAGCTGCTCCTGCGCGGCCTGGCGCGCACGATCCTGGTCGTGGTCCCGGCCTCGCTCGGCCTGCAGTGGCACGAGGAGATGCAGGAGAAGTTCGGCCTCGAGTTCGTCGTCGCGCGCGAGCCGGCCGACCTCAAGGACGACCCGCCGCTCGTGATCGCCAGCTACGCGGCCCTGCGCGGCAAGCGGATCGGCGAGCACCTGCGCGATCGCGAGGTGGACCTCCTGATCTGCGACGAGGCCCACCACCTCAAGAACCGCTCGACCAAGCAATACAAGGCGGTCGCGCGGGTCCGCAAGCGCTACGTGCTCCTGCTCTCGGCCACGCCCTTCCACAACCGGCTGATCGAGCTCAAGAACCTGCTCGACATCCTCAAGCCCGGCCTGCTCGGCTCGACGCGCGCCTTCAACAAGCAGTACGTCGACGAGAAGGACCCCCGCAAGCCGCGCAACCTGCACCACCTGCGCGCGCTCCTGGCCGAGGTCATGATCCGCAACCGGCGCGGCGAGGTCGCCGTCAAGCTGCCCGAGCGGCGCGCGGCGATCTATCACATCGAGCTCAGCGACGAGGAGCAGGAGTTCTACGACGAGCTCTCGACCTTCATCGCCGGCGAGGTCCGCAGCCGCGCGGCGAGCTTCAGCCACGAGACCCGCCACGGCAGCTACGTGCTGACCCTGATCAACCTCCAGCGCGAGCTCTGCTCGAGCCCCTACGCCGTGGCCCAGGGCCTCGAGGGCCTCTCCCACAGCGACGCCTTGCCCTTCGACGTGTGCGAGAAGCTGGCCGAGTTCGCCAAGCGCGCCATGACGCTGACCGAGCTCTGGCGCAAGGCGCAGGCGATCGAGGAGATCCTCGAGCAGTTCGAAGGCAAGGTCGTGGTGTTCTGCGAGTTCCGCGCCACGATCCGCGAGCTCGTCGCCCGCCTGCGAGCCCAGGGGATCGACGCGCTCTCTTTCCACGGCGGCCACACCCCGGTCGAGCGAGCGGCGCGCCTCAGGCGCTTCAAGGAGGAGGCCCGCGTGCTCGTCGCCAGCAAGGCGGGCTCGGAGGGCTTGAACATTCAGTTCTGCCAGAACGTGGTCAACTTCGACCTCCCCTGGAACCCCATGATCGTCGAGCAGCGGATCGGCCGCGTGCACCGCCTGGGTCAGACCAAGCCGGTCACGGTCCTGAACCTGAGCGTCAAGGGCACGATCGAGGCGCGGATCCTCGAGCTCCTGACCCACAAGCTGCGCCTGTTCACCGCGGTCCTGGGCGAGGTCGACCTGATCCTGGGCGCGCTCCACGCCGAGAAGAGCTTCGAGGAGCTGATGCGCGAGGTGTGGCTGGGCGGCACCTCGGGCGAGTCCCTCGACCAGGCGCTGGACGAGTTCGGCAAGCAGCTCGAGAAGGCGCGCGAGGAGTACGACGACATCAAGTCCAACGAGGTGACCCTCGACGCGCTGGCGCCGCGCGCGCCGGCCTTGAATGAGGGAGGTCCCGCGTGAGCGAGGGCGAGACGCAGGTCGAGGAGACCGAGGAGGCCGAGCCCGCCGAGGGCGAGGCCGAGCCCGCCGAGGGTGAGGCCAAGGCCGAGGAGGCCCCCGAGGCCGGCACCGGCGACGACGAGGACCTGGCCTGGAGCGTCGCGACGGCCGAGGCGGCCGCGGCGAACGCGATCGACCCCGAGGCCGCCGCAGAGCTGCGCGAGTTCGTGCGCGACGCGCTGGTCGCGCTGGGCGCCGAGGTCCTCGAGAGCGAGGACGAGGCGGTCCTCGAGCTGCGCCTCCCCGCCGAGGGAGACCTCCCCAAGCGCCTGGGCCACGCCCAGGGCGCCGAGCTGCAGCTCGTGTTCTCGACCGTCGACCTGCGCCCGGGCCACGAGCTCGTCGCCCCCGGCTGCCACCTGCTGCACGTGCTCGAGTCCGACCTCGAGCAGGCCGGCCGCCGGGTCTACCTGGCCGCCCCGGGCGCGGAGCGCCTCTCGCTCAAGGCGCTCGGGCTGCGCAGCAGCGCGCGCGAGCGCTGGACCCTCAGCGACCGCGAGGCCCTGGAGGGCTACGACATCTACCTGGTCGCGCGCCTGCGCTACCGCGCGCGCGAGCGCCACGACGAGGTGGCCTGCGTGAAGGTCGAGCTGCGTCCCGGGATCGACCCCGAGCACGGCTGGGACGCGGCGACCGCCTTCGAGGACCCCGCCCCCGCGCTCTTCGAGCTCGAGCCCCGCGCCCGCAAGCGGGTCCCAGCCCTGGCGCTCAAGACCGCGCTCCACGCCGGCGACGAGAGCCTGCAGCGCTACGCCCGCGACCGCTCGCGCGAGCTGCAAGACGGCATGCGCGAGACCTCGCGCAAGGACCTCTCGCGCCTGCACGCCTACTACTCGGGCCAGATCGCGGAGTACATGCGGCGCCGCAAGAGCGACCTCAACCAGCTGCGGATCGAGGAGCTCGAGGAGGAGCGCGAGCTGCGGGTCAAGGAGCTGATCGCCCAGGCCGAGGTCCACGCCGAGATCGAGCCGCTCCAGCTCCTGACCGTCGAGCGCCCGCTCCAGCGCGCGCGCCTGCTCCGCACGCCCGCCGGCGAGGAGGAGCCGACCGACGCGCGCTGGCTGCTCTTCGACCGCGTCGACGGCAGCTACGAGCTGGACGAGGAGGACGCCTAGCCCAGGGCAGAGGGTGGCGCGCCTTCAGCCCCCTCAGCTGGCGGGCTGCGTAAGCTGGGTCCATGCCCTGGACCTGCCCCCGCTGCAACGAGCGGATCGAACGCGACGACACCCGCACTTGCCCCGGCTGCTCTGCCACCAAGACCAGCTGGACCCTCTTCGCCGAGCAGACGCGCGAGATCACGCTCTCGGTCAAGAAGCGGCTCCAGCTGCTGCGCGGCGAGGGCTGCGACCCAGTCGCTCAGGGCGCCCCCTGGCCCGCCGAGCTGATCGCCGCCGAGCGAGCGCCGGTCCTCGAGGCCGGGGAGGTCGAGGAGCTGCGCGAGCGCGGCGAGCGCCCCGGCGCCGCGCTGGTCGTGGTGTGCCGGGCCCGCCCGCCCAAGTCGGCCGGGGCCGAGCCGCCGATCACGGTCGAGGTGCTCTTCGCCGGCCGCGAGGCCCAGACCCACGAGCTGCCGAGCGAGCCGGGTCCGGCCGCGGGCGAGCGCGAGGTGCGCTGCCTCTTCGTCTCGGGCGGCGCCGCCCCCGCGCTCGAGGGGCTGCACGTGATCGACGTGGACGAGCCGGAGGGAGCGCAGGGCTTCGCGCCCGAGCTCAGCTTCTCCTGCGGGAAGAAGCCCAAGACCCTGCCCACGGGGCGGGGCGGCTGGCACTACCTCTCGGCGCGCCTGCTCGACCGCAGCGGGCGCCGCACGCTGGGGAACCTGCTCGTCGAGTGCGAGGGCCTGCGCGCTCAGTCCGACGCCAAGGGTCGAGTGCTCGTGGGCGCGATGCCCGCGGGCCGGGTCGCGCTGCGCTACGGCGAAGGCTCCCAGCGCTGGGCGCCGACCGTCCCCGACGACGCGGTCGAGGTCGGAGTGGTGCTGCGCGGCCTCGAGGGCGACCAGGACTGGGAGGGCCCGCGCCAGGTCGAGGGCGACGCGCTCCCGCCGGTGTGGGACGCCCCCGCCGAGGAGGACGACGACGAGGAAGCGGAGCCCTCCGCTGCCGACCACGACGACGAGGACGACGACGAGGGCCCGCTGAGCGGCTACGGCGAAGAGGACGACGACGACGAGGGGGAGGTCGCATGAGCGGCAACGCGCTCAACGCTGAGCTGATCTGGGACGTCGCTCACCAGGAGATCGACCGCCCGACCACCGGGCTGCGGCTCTTGATCCACCGCTGCCCCGCCCCCACCGAGCTCAGCTTCGAGCTCTTCGAGTGCGACTACGAGGAGGAGACCGACGAGCGGAACCTGGAGCCCACGAGCAAGGTCTCGATCGCGCGCCTGAGCCTCTTCGTCGAGCGGGATCCGCAAGGCCGGCTCACGATCAGCGGCGCGAGCGGCCTCTCCGAGCACGAGTTCGCCGAGGTGGACTTCTGGCTGGGGATCCAGGACCGGCGCTTCGCCCTCAAGCTGCCCGAGGAGGGCAAGACCCGGAAGGGCAAGCAGGCCGAGCCCTCGCCCTCGGACGGGGGCGACCTCGGCACCTTCGAGCTCGGCTTCGAGCTCAGCGACGGGACCCACACGCTCAGCCGATTGGGGAGCCAAGAGATCCTCCAGGTGCCCAACCCCAACCCTAGCGTCAAGGCCTGCCAGGCCGCCCTGCGCCACCTGGGCTTCCTGCTCCTGAGCAAGGCGGACGCGGACCACGGCACCCTCAGCCGCGCCACCGTGCGCGAGTTCCAGATCTACGCCGGCATGGAGTACGTCGCCCGCTGGACGGGGCCGGAGGACACGCCGGCCCACGAGGTCGAAGCCAAGGCCGTCGCGGGGTCGAAGGCCGCCGAGCCGAGCCTGCGCGGCGCGGCCTGGCTCTCCAGCTACGTGGCCCAGCTCGAGCGCGTGCGCAACGAGCGACGCTACGAGGGCCCGGTCCACGGTGAGCTCGACGGGCCCACGGTGGGCCTGATCGAGCACTGGCAGCGCGAGGGCCTCCGCTGCCCGGTCGTGATCGAGGCCTGGAACAGCGACCACACCAGCTTGAAGAAGGGGCACCTCTGGGACCGCAAGGCCGTCGGCAGCAAGGACCCGCGGGTGTTCGCCCACGACCTGAGCGGCGCCTTCGAGCTGCCCGAGGCGCGCCGCTCGCCGCCCTACGTGGTGGTCGGCTACCAGGCCAAGGCGGGCCCCAACGTCAGCCCCAAGAGCGGCCACTGCTGGTCCGAGGCCGAGGTCACCCCGCCCCTCCTCGTCGGCAAGGACCTCCTCGACGAGGACGAGCTCTCGACCTTCCGCGTCCTGCGCGCGGTCAGCGAGAAGGAGTGCTACGGCTACCTCGACTGCGTCAACGGCTGGGACAACGCGTTCATTTCGGTCGGTCCCTGCCACTGGACCCTCCCGATCCGCGGCTCGGGAGGGGCGATCGCCAAGGGGGAGCTGGGCGGGCTGCTGGCCTACCTGCGCGAGCGCGACGGCAGCGTGTGGACCGAGCGCTTCGGCCTGCGCGCCGACGCCGAGTCCTGGGCCAAGACCTACTCCTCGAGCAGCCGCAAGTATTCGGACAAGCTCGCGCTGCGCGACGTGGGCGGCTGGTCGACCCACCTCCCCGAGCTCTACGGGAAGAAGAACAAGTCCAAGCGGATCAACACGGGCATGAACCCGCTGCGGACCTGGCACTGGTTCTATCGCTGGGTCATGGCCGGCCGCGCGCTCGACGAGGACTACGTGCGCTACCGCAGGGGCATGTGGGACGGCTTCCGCCAGCGGATCCTCGACGTGCTCTCCGCCAAGCTCGACGACGAGCGCACCCTGCAGGACGTGTTCACCTCCGAGTGGTCCGTGGG
Source organism: uncultured bacterium (assembly GCA_937911525.1). Classification (GTDB taxonomy): domain Bacteria; phylum Planctomycetota; class J058; order J058; family J058; genus NORP233. The sequence goes on along the minus strand of CALDQK010000986.1, from coordinate 1,198 downwards.
CTGCCTGATCCGCTGGCACATTTGGCGGCCCGCGCACCTCGTCAAGGGAGGCAAGGCGACGGAGCGGATTCGCAACGCCGTCAAGGCCACGGTCAAGAAGCACGGGAGCGACCCCTCGGCCAAGGCCTGGGGTGAGGCGGGCGAGAAGAAGCTCGTGGAGGGGCTGAAGGCGGCGGCCAAGACCAAGTATGGAGCCGAGAAGTCCAAGAAGCTGCGCGGCTTCATGGACAGCCTCGCCAGGTGGAAGCGGAGCGGCGAGGCGAGCAGCCTCCACTACTCCCTCGACCTCGCCGACCACAGCGCGGCGGTGGCGGCCCTGCGCACGTCCAAGGGCGAGGGCCTCGCGGCCGCCGAGGCCAGCGCCCGCAAGATCGGCGTCGCCCCGGGCTCCTTCCGCTTCGAGACCACCGGGCTGACCCAGCGCTGAGTTCGGCGCCCCTGAGCCAACGAATCGGTCCCTACACGGTGGTGCGCGAGCTCGGCCGCGGCGGCCTGGGCGTCGTCTACGAGGTCCGCGCCGACGACTGGGACCGCCCCCTGGCGCTCAAGACCCTCCTGACCGGCGGAGCGGTGACCCCCAAGCGGGCCCACCGCTTCGCGCGCGAGGCGCGTCTGCTGGCCAAGGTCCGCCACCCCGGGGTCCTGAGCGTGCACGCCTTCGAGGAGGCCAGCGCCAGCCACCCGGCCTACATCGTGACGGACCTCGTCGAGGGCCAACCGCTGAGCGCCCTCGTGCGCGACGCGCCGCTCCCGGCGGAGCGCGCGGTCGAGCTGACCTGCGGGATCGCGCGGGGGCTCGAGGCGCTGCACGAGATCGGCGTGATCCACCGCGACCTCAAGCCCGAGAACGTGATCGTCGACCCCGCGGGCACGCCGGTGCTGCTCGACTTCGGGCTCGCGCGCGAGCTCGACAGCGAGACCCGCTTGACCAGGACCGGCGAGACCTTGGGCACCCCGGCCTACATGGCGCCCGAGCAGGTCGACCGCCGGGTCGGCGGCGAGTTCGACGAGCGGACCGACGTCTACGGCCTGGGCGCGATCCTGTTCGACCTCGTCCTGGGGCGCCCCCCCTTCCAGGGCTCGATGCTGGTCAAGGTGCTCTACAAGGTGCTCAAGGAGCCGCCCGACTTCGCCGAGGAGGGCGACCCGCCGCTCGACCCAGGGCTGCAGCGCGTGCTCGCGCGCGCGCTCGCCAAGG
>CALDQK010000985.1 GCA_937911525.1 uncultured bacterium | reverse complement strand
GACCGCCAGCTTGACCCAGTCCCGGATCGGGGCGTCCTTGACCTGGCAGGCGCGCCAAATGTCGCCCTCGCCGACCTCGTGTTCGAGGAGCGTGTTGCCCGCGGCGTCGACGATCCGCACCTTGCCGGCGCCCGACATCTCGAAGGTCTTGTCGTGGCTGCCGTACTCCTCGGCCTTCTGCGCCATCAGGCCGACGTTGCTCACGCTGCCCATGGTGGCGGGGTCGTAGGCGCCGTTCTTCAGGCAGTCCTCGATCATTGCCTGATACATGCCCGCGTAGCTGCTGTCGGGGATCACGGCCTTGCAGCTCTGCAGCTTGCCCTCGGCGTTCCACATGCAGCCCGAGTCACGAATCATGGGCGGCATCGAGGCGTCGATGATGATGTCGTTGGGGACGTGCAGGTTGGTGATCCCCTTGTCGGAGTCGACCATCGCGATCCCGCCGCGCGACTCGTAGACGGCCTTGATGTCCTGCTCGATCGCGGCCTTCTCGTCGGCGCCCAGCTCCTCGATCTTGGCGAGCAGGTCGCTGAAGCCGTTGTTGGCGTCCACGCCGAGCTTCTCGAGGGTCGCGGCGTGCTTCTCGAACACGGGCGCGAAGAACACCTTCACGCAGTGGCCGAAGATGATCGGGTCGCTGACCTTCATCATCGTGGCCTTCATGTGCAGCGAGAAGAGCAGGCCCTGCGCCTTGGCGTCCTCGATCTGCTCGCCGAGGAACTTCACCAGCGCGTCCTTGCTCATGAAGGTCGCGTCGAGGACCTCGCCCTCCTGCAGCGCGAGGCCGTCCTTGAGGACCTTGGTGCTCCCGTCGGCGCCCACGAACTCGATCCTGGCGGTCGTCGCCGCGCCGAGGGTCACGCTCTTCTCGTTGTGGCAGAAGTCGCCGCTCGACATGGTCGCGACGTGGGTCTTGCTCGCGCTGTCCCACTTGCCCATCCGGTGCGGGTTGTTGCGCGCGAACTCCTTGACGGCGCGCGGCGCGCGGCGGTCCGAGTTGCCCTCGCGCAGGACGGGGTTGACGGCGCTGCCCTTGACCTTGTCGTAGCGGGCCTTGAGCGCCTTCTCCTCGTCGCTCTTGGGCTCCTCGGGGTAGTCGGGCAGGTCGTAGCCCTGGGCCTGGAGCTCCTTGATCGCGGCCACGAGCTGCGGGATCGAGGCGCTGATGTTGGGCAGCTTGATGACGTTGGCCTCGGGCTTCTTGACCAGCTCGCCGAGCTCGGCCAGCGCGTCGGCCACCGGCTCCTTCAGGCGCTCGGGGAACTGCGAGAGGATGCGGCCCGCGAGCGAGATGTCTCGCAGCTCGACCTCGACGCCCGCCGGCTTGGCGAAGGCGCGAATGATCGGCAAGAAGCTGTGGGTGGCGAGTGCCGGGGCCTCGTCGGTCAGGGTGTAGATGATCGAGCTCATGGATCGCTCTCCAGCGCCGCGCGCCGTGGCGCGCGGGCGAGGTCAGTGGGTGTCTGTGCAGGAACCCCGACGAGCGGCGCTCGTCGGGGCCCGCTGAGTTGGGGTCCTAGTTGGCGTCGATGCCCTTGTCGCTGAGCACCTTGAGGAGGGTGCTCGCGATGTCGCTGGGCTTCACGGTGACGGCGACTCCCGCCGCCTCGAGGGCCTCCATCTTGGCGGCGGCGGTGCCCTTGCCGCCCGAGATGATCGCGCCGGCGTGGCCCATCCGCTTGCCAGGAGGGGCCGTCTGACCAGCGATGAAGCCGACCACAGGCTTGCTGTAGTTCGACTCCTTGATGTAGGCCGCGGCCTCTTCCTCGGCGGTGCCGCCGATCTCGCCGATCATGATCACGGCGACGGTCTGCTCGTCCTCGTGGAAGAGCTTCAGCGTGTCGATGAAGTTGGTGCCGTTGATCGGGTCGCCGCCGATGCCGACGCAGGTCGACTGGCCGAGGCCGGCCTGGGTCACCTGCCACACCGCCTCGTAGGTCAGGGTGCCCGAGCGGGACACGATCCCGATCCGGCCGGGGCGGTGAATGTAGCCGGGCATGATGCCCATCTTCATTTCGCCGGGCGTGATCAGGCCGGGGCAGTTGGGGCCGACCAGGCGGGTGGCTTTGCCCTCCATGAAGCGCGTGCAGCGCGCCATGTCGAGGACCGGGATCCCCTCGGTGATGCAGCTCACCAGGGGAATGCCCGCGTCGGTGGCCTCCATGATCGCGTCGGCGGCGCCCATGGCGGGCACGAAGATCATGGACGCGGTCGGGGCGACCTTGTCCATGGCCTCGGCCACGGTGTCGAACACCGGCACGTCGCCGAGGATCTTGGTCCCGCCCTTGCCGGGGTGCACGGCGCCCACGAGGTTGGTGCTCTCGTAGTCGCGGCTGCGCTCGGCGTGGAACTGGCCCGCGCGGCCCGCGCCCTGGAGCAGGAGGCGCGTGTCCTTGTTGACGAGAATGCTCACTTGGCACCTCCTGCGGCGGCCACGACCTTCTCGGCGGCTTCGGCCATTTCTTCAGCGAAGTCGATCGCGAGGCCGCTCTCCCTGAGGATCTTGCGGCCCTCCTCGACGTTGGTGCCCAGCATGCGGACCACGAGCGGCACCTTCAGGTCGAGGGTCCGGGCCGCGGTCACGATCCCGTCGGCGAGCTTGTCGCACTGGAGGATCCCGCCGAACACGTTGATCAGGATCGCCTTCACGTCCGGGTCGGAGACGATGATCTTGAAGGCGGCGGTGATCCGCTCCGGCGTCGCGCCGCCGCCCACGTCGAGGAAGTTCGCCGGCTGACCGCCGGCGTGCTTGATGATGTCCATGGTGCCCATGGCCAGGCCGGCGCCGTTGACCATGCAGCCGACGTTCCCGCCGAGCGAGATGTAGCTCAGGTCGTGGCCCTTGGCCTCGCGCTCCTCTTCGCTCATCTCGAAGGGGTCGTGGTACTCGGCGATGTCCTTGTGACGGGGCAGCGCGTTGTCGTCGAAGCCCATCTTGGCGTCGAGGGCGAGCACGTCGCCGTCGGCGGTCTTCACCAGGGGGTTGACCTCGACCATGCTGGCGTCGGTCTCGTTGAAGCAGCGCGCCAGCTTGCTGAAGAGCGCCGATGCCTGCTTGAGCGACTTGCCGGTCAAGCCGAGCTTGCTCGCGAGCGAGCGGGCCTGGAAGCCGTGCAGCCCGTAGAGGACGTCGACCTTCTCCTTGAAGATCTTCTCGGGGGTCTTCTCGGCGACCTCCTCGATGTCCATCCCGCCCTCGGCGCTGACCATGATCACCGGGCAGCGCTCGGCGCGGTCGAGCAGCACCGCGGCGTAATACTCGTGGTCGATCGCGCAGCCAGCCTCGACGAAGACCTTGCGGACCACGCGGCCCTCTTCGCCCGTCTGCTTGGTGACCAGGGTCGAGCCGAGCATCTGCTCGGCCTTGGTCTGGACCTGGCTCTTGTCCTTGAGGACCACCACGCCGCCGAGGTCGGGGTGCTCCTTGAAGCGACCCTTGCCGCGTCCGCCGGCGTGGATCTGGGACTTGAGCACCACCACCTCGGTCTCGAGGGAATTGGCGACTTCTTGTGCTGCCTTTGCCGACTCGGCCGCTCCGCCCTTGAGGGTCGGAATGCCGAAGCGGCGGAAGATTTCCTTGGCCTGGAACTCGTGAACGTTCACGCTGCCTCCCGCTTGTGAGCGGCGGATTCTACAGACCCCCGGCGCTCGCGAAAGGCCGCCCGGGAGGCCGCTCCAGGCGCCTTGCGCGGGAGGGGTCGGTCTGAAATGGTTCGGGGCGGCCCGATGGACGGGCTCTTTGCAGGAGGATGGGGTGGGGAGCAAGCACAAGCGGCGCGAGTCGACCTCGGCCCGATTGGCGATGTTCAAGCTCGAAGAGGCCGTCGGCCGGCGCGAGCTGGGCGAGCTGCGCAAGGTCTACGACGAGAAGGTCGACCGCCTGGTCTCGATGCTCGTCTTGCCCAGCGAGGCGCTCCCCAACAGCAAGAGCCGCCGCTCCTTCACCCGGCAGTTCGACGCGGCCAAGACCCTCGAGCACCCCGGGATCGTCCCGCTCCTCGAGGGCGGGACCAACGACGGCGAGGGCCACGGCTTCCTCGTCACGGACTACGTGGAGGGCCAGACCCTGCGCAAGCGCCTCAGCGAGGGGCCCCTCCCCGCCGAGGAGGCGATCGGGCTCGCGGTCGACGTGCTCAACGCGCTCGCCTACGCGCACTCCCGCAAGCACCTCCACGGGGGCCTCTCGCCCGACAACGTGCTGGTCGTGGAGGGGGCCGCGCGCCCGCGGGCGCGCCTGGCTCACTTCGGCTTCCACGCCGTGGTCGGCGAAGAGCGCGAGAGCGCCTACGGCGGGCTGCGGGTCGACCCGGCCTACGCCGCGCCGGAGATGCTCAAGAACGAGCCCGTCGATCCGCGCGCCGACGTCTACTCGGTGGGCGCGCTGCTCTTCGAAATGCTGACGGGGCGCCCGCCGATCAGCGCCGGCGACGACCCGATCGAGCGCCGCCTGAGCGAGCGCGCCGACGCGCTGCCGCAGGACGCGGTCGCCGACGAGGACCTCGGCCAGCGCCTGCGCGCGGCGCTCAAGCAGGCCCTCGAGCAGGACCCCAGCGAGCGCTTCGGCTCGGCGCGCGCCTTCGCCCTCGCCCTGGCAGGTCAGGAGCCCGAGCGCGAAGACCCCTGGGCCTGGGGCGAGGCCTGCCCCGAGGGCGGGACCTGCGCCTCGAGCGGCGACAAGATCCCTCCCTTCGCGCAGCGCAGCTGGAGCCGCAAGCAGTCGGATCGGCCCTTCCGCTGCCGCGTGACCGGCAAGGACTACGCCGGCGCGGACCAGTGGGACGCCCGCGGGCTGTGCAGCCGCGGCGCGCGCCACAAGGCGATCCCCGAGGTCAAGGGCGAGGCTCCGGCGGACGTCGAGTTCGAGCTGAGCCCTCCGGCCGCGGAGGCCAGCGAGGCGGAGGCGGCGGCCGCCGAGGCGCCGGCCAAGGACGCGGAGCCCGACAAGGGCGATGATCGGCGCGAGGCGCTGCGCGCGCTGATCTCGAGTGAGGTGGCCTGGATCAGCGACGACGAGGGCAGCGCCGACGAGGGCAAGGAACGCAAGGGCGACGACGAGCCCGCCGAGGCCAAGCCGGAGAAGCCCCAGGAGAGCGCGGCGGAGGCGGCTCCAGCCAAGGCCAGCGAGGCTCCCGCCGAGGAGGGCAAGAAGAAGGCCAACCTGTCCGACTCCACGGTGTCCGACGTGGGCGACGCCATGTTCGACGCCTGGCGCAGCACCCAGAAGCGTGAGGCTGCCGCGACCGAGCGGATGCGGCGGATCACGCGCAAGGGTGTGGCGCGTCCCGAGCCCCGAACCGACGACGAGTCCCCGGAGTTGGAGCCGGAGGAGTCCACGAAGGCAGCAGCGCCCGCGCGCGAAGAAGAGCGCACGCCGATCCAGCCGGTCTCGTCGCCGCGGGCCGCGCGCTCGGCGAGCCAGGCGGCTCCGAACGCTGGCGCGGCCGACGCCACGCCCTTCAAGCTCGCGATCGGTGCGCTGGTGATCGTGCTCGTGTTCGTGCTGATGGACGCGGGCAAGAAGCGCAAGGTCCTCGAGGACCAGCTGGCGACGACGGTCAGCAAGCACGACGAGGCGACCCGCAAGCTGCAGACCGAGCTCGAGGCTGCCTACGCGGCGCGGGACGGGCTCAACAAGACGCTCGGCCAGGAGCGCACGCGCCTCGGCCAGGAGAAGGCCGCGCTCTCTCAGCAGCTCAGCGCGCGGACGCGCGAGCGTGACGGCCTGAGCGAGGCGCTCAGGCGTCGCGAGTCGGAGCTCGCGGCCGGGAAGAAGGCCCTGGCGGACACTCAGAGCGAGCTCGCGACGCGCCAGCAGGAGCGCGACGCGGCGCGGGCCTCGGTCAAGTCGTTGACGACCTCGCTCGACGAGACGCGGGGCGAGCTGACGCGGGCGCGCGCCGCGCTTCAGGACAGCCAGGCTGTGGTCCAGACGCTGACCAAGCAGCGCGACGACCTGGGTCAGCAGGTCGCGGCCAAGAACAAGGAGCTCGCGCAGCGAGCGACCGAGCTGGCTAGCCTGCGCGCCGAGCTGAGCAAGGAGCGTGACCAGGTCGCGCGGCTCGAGCGTGGCCTGCAGGACGCGCAGGCCGAGGCGAGCGCGAGCGCCGGGCGGCTCCGCCAGACCCAGGGCGAGCTGGGGCGCGCGCGGGAGGAGCTCTCCCAGGCTGCGCAGCGCGAGCGAGGGCTCCAGGCGAAGGTGGCTCAGCTCGAGGGGACCCTCGGCAAGCTGCGCCTGGCCGTGACCAAGGCCGAGGTCGAGCTGGCCGAGCGGGCCGCCGAGCGCGACCAGCTGGACGAGGAGGGTCTCCTGCTCGAGCGTTGGCTCGAGAGCGCCGAGGCCCAGGTCGCGCGCTGGAAGCGCGCCTTCCGCGAAGGCGCTCGCCGGAGCCTGACCCTGCGCGGCTTGAACGCGAGCGGGCAGGCCGGCGGTCCGCCCGCGCTCCGCCCCGGCGAGCGCAGCGCGCAGCTCGTGGTCCCCCTCGACCAGGTCCGCGCCTGGGCCGAGCAGGGCCAGCGCGGAGAGGGGCTGCTCACGCTCCACCTGCGCTGCGCGGGCGGCGCTCCAGGCGACCTGCGCGCGCAGGCCCTGAGCGAGGCCCAGCTCACCCAGCCTCCTGCGGGCGGCGTCGCGCTGAAGCTGGTCCCCCTCGGCGAGGGGAGCTACCGGGCCTTCCTCGAGCCCGAGGCGCTGGCGACCTTGCTGCGCACGGCCCCCGAGGGCCAGGCCTCGCTCGGCTTCACGCTCACCGGCGGAGCCGCTCCGGCCACCGTCGAGAGCGCCGAGCTGGTGCTCAACCCGGTCACGCCGGACCTGCGGGCCCGCCTGCAGAGCCCGCAGGCCCAGCCCTTGAGGTAGCCCTTCGTCTTGAAGCCGCCTTGACGGCGAGTCGAGGCGGCCGAGGAAAGCGTGGCAGTCGAGCGGCTCGCTTCCTAAGGTGGGCCGCATGAGTCCCACCGCCCCTCTGCGCCAGCTGACGCTGCTGGCCCTGCTCGCCCTCTCCGCCCCCGCCCTCGCCCAGGAGTCCCTGCCAGGCGTCTTGAGCAGCGCCGAAATGGAGGAGCTCCGGGCCGAGGCCGCCCAGCAGGCGCGGGACGCCCGCGCGGCCCTGGTCGAGCGCGCCAAGCTCCTCGGCTACTCCGAGGCGCAGATCAAGCGGGTGCTGGCGCCGAGCATGGTCCGCACGGGACACTTCGACGTGGTCCTCTCGGACGGGACGAAGATCCGCTTCCCCTGGCACCGGATCGGCTTCGCCGAGAACCCCTACGCCAACGGCGAGAAGGCGGGCGTCGACCTGCGCCGGGCCGAGACCAACAAGGGCGGCGTGCGCCTGCACAAGGGCGTGTTCGAGGCCGAGGTCTACGCGCTGGCGCTGAAAATGGACGCCAAGCTGGCGATCACCGGCGACGCCTCGGGCGGGAGCAGCTTCCGCGGCGCCAAGGGCGGGATCGGCGCGGGGCAGGTGATCGAGGTCGGCAGCAAGTACCGCGCGCAGGTCGGCGACTTCGTCGACCCGGCCAGCTCGGTCCTCGACCGGGCCGAGATGATGCGCAAGTTCGGCCGCAGCTACGTGGCGGGCGGGGGGCGCGTCGGCCTGGGCGCCGACATTCAGGCCGGCGACGTGAACACCAAGGCGGCCGAGATGAAGGTCCTGGCCGAGACCTACGGCACGCGCGAGGTCCCCTCGCCGGGCGTCAGCGGCAAGGAGGTGCTCAGCGAGAACGGGCGGATCAACCCCAACGGGGGGATCGAGTACCGCATGACCTCGACCGGCGACGGGGTGTGGATGTCGGCCAAGCTCGCGGCCGAGGCCGAGAGGCTGTCCCTCGAGCGGGCCACGGTCGCCAGCCAGGGCTGGGGCGAGGTCGGCAAGGGCTTCGGCTACTCGGCGCTGGCCGACGGCGCGCGCCTGATCGCGATCCAGGAGCTGTGGCTGGTCGACGGCCAGCTCAAGCCGGGGCTGCTCGTGCACCCCAAGGGTGAGGCCGCGACCCTGGCCGAGTCCAAGGCCTGGCTCGAGGCCGTCGAGGAGCTGCGGGGAGGGAAGCACGACCTGCGCACCTTCCGCAACGGCGAGCTGCTCAGCCAGTTCAAGCCCAACGCGGACGTCAGCTCGCTCAAGGTGGACATCGTCGGCTTCAACGCGCTGGGCAGCGTGCTGAACGAGAAGACGGTCCCCGAGCTGCTGCGCTCGGGCACGACCAACGGGCAGCGCAAGATCCTGACCGAGGGCGCGAACCTGGCCGAGACCAGCGAGGGCGCGCGCCTGCTCGACAAGCACCGGGGCCGGCTGCTGACGATCCCCGGCGACCTGGCCAACCTCGGCGGCGTGCACGTCAGCAACCTCGAGGCGGTCCAGAACACCTACCAGGAGGCGGTCAGCAACGAGCGGGCGAAGGCCAGCCTCGAGGCGACGATGCGCTCGGGCTGGGAGCGGGCGCAGGCCCTGGCCAAGAAGCACGGGGTGAGCGAGCGCAAGGCGATCGAGCTGCTCGCGGTGGACGAGCTGATGAAGCGCTCGCTCCAGCGGCCCGACGCGACCAGGACCAACCTCGAGAAGGGCGTGATCAGCGAGGAGGCGCTGGCCCTCGCCGCACCTGATTTTTTCAAGGA
>CALDQK010000984.1 GCA_937911525.1 uncultured bacterium | reverse complement strand
CTTCGACGCGGCGGAGGCGCTGGCCGAAGTGTGCCGGCGCTTCGCGGCCGGGGAGGCTGGGGGCGGAAGCAAGAACTACCGGGTCGTCGTCTACGAGTGCCCAGGGTGCGGAGAGGTCGCGCGGGAGACTGGCGAGGGGCGGATCGAGGTCGATCCCGTCGAGCTGGGGATGATCCGCTGCGACTGCGAGCTACACGACCTGCGCGAGGTGCCGAGCCGCGTGACGAGGACGATTCCGCCAGCGGTGCGGAATCGGGTGCTGGACCGGGATGGACGACGCTGCCAGGTGCCCGGGTGCGGACGGAGAGGCAGCGTGGATCTGCACCACGTCTTCGGCTGGAAAAAAGGGCACGACCCCGATCACCTCTATGTCAGCTGCGACTCGCACCACCGACAGGTCCACGAAGGGCACCTGCTGGTCATGGGACATGGACCCGCGTATCGCTTCTTCTTGCAGGATGGGACCTACCTGGGTCGCTCCGGGGATCGGCGGCGGGCGTCCCCAGGTGGGGAATCCTCACGTGGGGAATCCTCACGTGGGGAATCAGCGGCGGGGCGCGCCGCCTCGCATTCGGTAGCGCTGCTTGCCGCCGCGGTGGGCGACCCACTCCACGAAGCGGGCTAGCTCGGGGTGCTCGAGCAGCTTCTCGCGGGTGTTGAAGTCGCGGCCGAGGTGCTTCTCGTTGGGAATGAACGTGTGGATCGCGGAGTGGCAGTCGCGGCAGAGGTCGAGGCCGCGGTTCAGCTCGTCCCGGGTGAAGTTCTTCTTGAACCACTTGTTCCGGTGCGTGGTGCGGGGGATCAAGTGGTGGAAGGTCAACTCGCGCTCGCGGCCGCAGAGCTCACAGGTGCCCGACATGGCGCCTCCTTTGCAGCTCGACTGGCTTGGCCGCCCTCGGTGTCGTCCGGGGGCTCGAGCCTAGCAGTCCTTGCCTGGACGAACCGAGGCCGCCATCGTGGAGCGTGAGCCGAACGGACTTGCGAAGAGGCGGACTGCGGAGCGCGGCGCTGGCGGGCGTGCTGGTGCTGCCCTGCGGGCTGCTGCTCGGAGCGCTGACGGCCCTGGTCGCGCTGCCCTGCGCGCTCGTCGAGGGCTGGCTGGCGCGCCAGGAACGCAGCCGGGGACGCGACCTGGCGGGCGTGCTCTCGGTGTGGGCCCTGGCGGGGGCGGGCTGCGCGGCGGCCTTCCTCCAGGTCGTCTACTTCCGCGCGGTCCTGGCCGAGGGCTCGATCGCGGCCGGCCTCCACGCCCTGACCGAGGTCGTCTCGCTCCACGTCCTGGCCGGAGAACAGGGCCCCGCCCTCCTCTTCTACGTGCTCAGTGTGGCGCTGGCCTTCGCCCTGGCGGCCTCGCTCCGCGTCGGGGCCCACGTCAGCGCGCCGGCGACCCTGGTCGCTCTGACCGGCGTGCTCGGCGCGCTCTGGGGGCCGATCGCCCTCGGCGGCTTTCAGAGCTGGCTGAGCGCGGCCCTCTTCCTCGCTCCCTGCCTCAGCGCCGGCGCCCTGCCGGCCTGCCTCGGCCTGTGGGCCCTCTACGCCTGCGTGGATCGGGTCGAGGTCGCGCTCCCCTCGGCCAGCTAGATCTCTAAATCTCGTTCCTGACCGAGAACTGGCGTGATGCTTCGTGCTCGCTCCTCGAGCTGGCTCCGCGCTCGGCCTCCCAGCTCCCGTCCGCGCTCCACCAGGAGCACCCGCTGCCCCGCGCGCCCCAGCCAGGTGGCCGCCGCCAGCCCCGCCAGCCCGCCGCCGATCACGATCGTGTCCCAGTCCGCCATCTCGACCTCGCTTTCGAACGCCGCACGAGCGAGGGCCCTCAGAGGTTAGAGATCGCTCTAAGTTCTTTTCCGGCCGAGCTGCTCCCACCCCTCCTGCCGCAACAGCCCTTGCACTCTGGGCCCCGCTGAGGCGAACTCATGACGTGGACGCCTCCAGCGACCGAGAGCTGATCGCGCGCTGCCGGGAGGGCCAATCCCAGGCCCAGGACTCCTTCCGCGCGCTCTACGAGCGCCACTCGCCGGCCGCCCTGCGCTTCTTGCGCGGGCTGCTCGAGGAGGAGCTGGCCCGGGACGCGCTGCAGGAGACCTTCCTGCGGGTGTTCCGCCAGCTGGAGCGCTTCGACCCCCAGCGTCCCTTCCTCCCCTGGCTGCTGGGGATCGCCCGCAACGTGGCGGCGGACCAGCGCCGCTGGCGGGCCCGCCGGCCGGCGGGGCCCCTGGAGGGCGAGGTGGTGGACCCGCGCCACGGCGCCCCCAGCAAGGGCGCCGAGCGGGCCGAGGCCGGCGAGCTCCTGCGCCGCGCGGTGCGCTCGCTCCCGGCCCGCGAGCGCGAGGTGTTCCTGCTCAAGCAGGTCGAGGGGCTGACCTACCAGCAGGTCGCCGACGCCCTCGGCTGCTCTCTGCGCACGACCAAATACCGGATGAAGGCCGCCGTGGAGCGGCTGGAGCGCGAGCTGCGCGACCTGGGCGCGGCGCCGGAGGGGTCGGCGTGAGCGAGCACCAGCACCAGCCGCGGCCCCTGCGCGAGCTCTGCCTGGACGAGCACCCCGAGCACGCCGAGTGCGAGGTCTGCGCCGCTGAGCGCGCGCGCTGGTCGGACGCCTTGAGCGAGCTCGAGGCCGCGCCGGCCCCGCCGCCCGAGCTCTGGGCTGGGATCCAGGCCGCGATCGGCGAGGAGATCTCGCGCGCCTCCCTGGCGGCCGCCGCCCCGGCCCTCGACCCCTCGCCCGCCGACGTGGTGCGCGGCCCCGTCTCGAGCGGCTGGCGGCGCGCGCTCCTCGGGCTGGCCGCGGCGCTCCTCCTGGCCAGCGTCGCGCCCCTCCTCTGGCAGCTCCGACCCCAGGCGCCGGCCCCGGTCCTGGGCGGTCAGCGCCTGGCGCAGCGGACCCTCGACCGCACGGCCGAGGCCCTGCGCGCGCTCGAGCCTCGCGCCAGCGACCTGGAGCTCGAGCGCTTCCTCGTGCTCGAGCAGGCCGCCGAGCGAGCGGGCGTCGAGTCGCCGCGCGCCGGGCACGAGCTGGCGCACCTGGCGCTGGCGCTGGGGCTGGCCAGCGCCACGCGCGGCGGCGGCGACGCGGGCCGGCGCGGCTTCGTGCTCGGCCTATTGGAGGGCGAACAGGCCCTGCAGGCGAGCGGCGCCCAGGCCAGCGACGCCGCCCTCAGCCGCCTCGCGGAG
>CALDQK010000983.1 GCA_937911525.1 uncultured bacterium | reverse complement strand
GCCAACGCGCCGCTGACGAAGGGCGCTGAGAAGGAGGTGCCGTTGATGTAGCGCACCCCCCCGCCGCGATCGAGGACGACCACCCGCTCGCCAGGGGCGGCGATGTCAACGCTGCTCCCGTAGTTGCTCAGGCGCGCGAAGCGGCCGTCACGACGGGTGGCGCCGACGGAGATCAGGGTCGCGACGTCGTAGTTGGCGGGGTAGCTGGGGCGCGCGTCGTTGCTGCGGCTCTCGTTGCCGGCGGCTGCAACGACGATCACCCCAGCGGCGGCGGCGCGGCGCAGCTCCGAGAGCACGGAGCGGCTGCCGCCGGGGCCACCGAGGCTCATGTTGATCACCTTGGCGCCCTGCTGGACGGCGTAGCGCACGCCGCGGACGAGGGCGAACTGGCTCGCGCTCCGGCCGCGACCGAACACGTCGATCGGGAGGATCCGCGCGCTCCAGCACACGCCCGTGATCCCGCCGCGGTCGTTGCCGCGGGCCCCGATCACGCCGCACACCGAGGTCCCGTGCCCCTGGTAGTCGCCGGAGCGAGCGCGGCCAGTGGTGGCGTCCCAGCCGGGGAGGAGGTTCGCCTCGAGGTCGCGCAGGTTGCGGGTCGCGCCGGTGTCGAGCACGGCCACGATCACGCGCGAGCCGTCGGTCCCCTGCGCCCAGGCCTGTGGGGCGCCGATCGCGCCCGCGCCGCTGCGCGAGAGGGCCCACTGATAGCGGTAGTAGGGGTCGTTGGGCTGGAGGGGCGCCGACTGGAGCGGCTCGAGGGGAGCGTCGAGGTCGAGGGCGTCGCCCAGGCCCTCCGCGACGAGGGCTTCGCTCAGGGCAGCGTCCGCGCTGGGCGCGACCGAGATCGAGACCAGCGCGCGGGGGTCGGTCTCGTCGGCGGGGATCGTGTCGTGCACGGTGATGCCCGGGCGCGCGGCCAAGGCAGCGGGCGACTCGCCCGGAGCGAGGCGGAGGATCAAGCGCAGGCCCGCGCGGCGCGACTCGCTCAGGAGCTCGCTCACGCTCTGCCGCGTCCAGGTCTCGGACGAGGCCGAGCCGGGCAGCTCCACGATCGCGGCGCCCGCGGCGGCTCGCGCGACCTCGGTCAGCGTCGCGCTGGCGGGGGCGGCCGCCCCCTGGACGACGCCGCTCCAGCGGGTGGGGTCAGGGGCCTTGGCGCAGCCCGCGAGGATCAGCAGCGAGGTCGAGCAGGTGAGCGCCTTCTGCAGGTATGGGTTCATGTTGGAACCTCCCTTCCTTCCGCGAGCTGGTATCGCCGCTGGGGCGGCCTCCTTCGTCACGGGAACGTCTGCGAAGACGTCCCTAACACCCTTCTGACGTTCGCTTTACGGATGACGCTTCTGTTACCTGGGGATCGGCTGGAGCAGCTGCGCAATCGAGCAAAATCGCTCGGCGTTGGGCCGGGCTCGTCCCCCAGTCCCGCTCACTTGGTGCCCGCTGGAGTCGACTTGGGCCCAGGGAGGGTCGCGCGCAGGACGTCGACGGCCCACTCGTCACCCCCCTCCCTCAGGGCCCGCTCGACCTCGCTCAGGCGCGCGCAGGTGTCCTCCGAGGCGGCGTCGAACTCGTCGAGGAGCCACTCGCCGCCCTCCTCGACCAGGACCAGCCGCAGGTCGCGCTCCGCCGCGGGAAGGCTCAGCGCGAGCCTCCCCGGCCCCTCGCGCCGCTCGCCGCGCGTCTTGAGCGCCAGGACGTCGGCGGCGCGGAGGCCCCCCGCGATCCGGTCTAGCTCCTGCCGCACGACCACCAGGCGCGCGAGACGCCCCTCGTCGAAGCGGCGCACGACTCGATCGCGGAGCTCCTTGGCCAGCATGGGTGCGAGCAGGCGCTCGACGCTGCGCGGCCCGTGGCGGGCGCTCAGGCAGCGGGCCAGGGCCTGCCGGTCGCGCAGCCGGAGCGCGAACCACAGCTCGGAGAGCAGGCGCTCGCGCGGGGAGCGCGGCGGGACGCTGGAGCGCAGCGGCGCGGCGCTGGCGCGAGCCAGAGCCGGCGGCGCCGGCGCGCGCCTCGCTGCGGGCGTGGGCGCGCGCTCGAGGGTCAGCGTGCAGAGCAGGGTGAGCGAGACGGCAGAGCGCATGAATCCTCCTCGGGGGCTCAGGGGGGAGTTCGGAGCGAACTCGCGTTTGGGAAGCGCGAGGTCGGAGCCGGGTGGCAGACTGGGCTCCGTGACGACCCGCGCCCCCGAGCTGCTCGACGAGCTGCGCGCTTTCGACGACTTCGGCCAGCCGAGCGTCGAGCGCGAGACCCTCGGCGTGCCGACCCTGGTCAACGAGTTTTGGACCGCGCGCCAGCGCCAGGGGCACCGGCTGCACGAGCTGAGCTACCGGGCCTGCTTCAAGCCCCAGCTGCCGGGGTTCTTCGTCGAGCGCCTGACCGATCCCGGCGAGGTCGTCTACGACCCCTTCGCCGGGCGGGGCACGACTCCGCTCGAAGCCGCGCTGCGCGGGCGGGTCCCCTGGTCGAACGACCTCAACCCGCTCAGCGCCATGATGCTCGGTCCGCGCCTCGACCCGCCGACCCAGGACGAGGTCGAGGCGCGCCTCGCGGAGATCGACCTCGCCTTCCCGGTCCCGGTGGCGCGAGAGCTCGAGCTCGAGGTGTTCTTCCACCCCGAGACCTTGGCTGAGATCGCGGCCCTGCGCGCCTACCTCCTCGCCCGCGCCGAGCGCGGCCACCTCGATCGGGTCGACGCTTGGATCCGGATGGTCGCGCTCAACCGGCTGACCGGTCACTCGCCTGGCTTCTTCTCGGTCTACACCCTCCCGCCCAACCAGGCCGTGACCGCCGCCGCCCAGCGCCAGATCAACGCCCGCCGCGAGCAGGTCCCCGAGCCGCGCCCGATCGCAGAGCGGATCCTGCGCAAGAGCAAGGCGCTCCTGAGCAAGGTCCTCCCCGAAGAGCGGGCTCGCCTCGAAGCGCTCCGGGACGAGACCCGCCTCAGCTGCGCCCCCGCGGCGGACACCCGCCTGCCCGCAGGCGAAGTGAGCCTGGTCGTGACCTCGCCGCCCTTCCTGGACGTGGTCGACTACAAGACCGACAACTGGCTCCGCTGCTGGTTCTGCGGGATCGACCCGGCCCAGGTCGACCTGACCCTGCCTCGCGGCCTCGATGCCTGGGGCGACGCCATGGAGGAGGTCCTGCGCGAGCTGCTCCGCCTGGTCCGCCCAGGCGGCCACGTCGCCTTCGAGGTCGGCGAGGTCCGCGGCGGCAAGGTCCGCCTGGAGGAGACCGTCCTCCCCCGCGCCGAGGCCGCCGGCTTCGAGCCGCTGCTGGTCCTGATCAACGACCAGGCCTTCACCAAGACCGCCAACTGCTGGGGCGTCAGCAACCAGGTCAAGGGCACCAACACCAACCGGATCTGCCTGCTGCGCCGGCCTTCATAGGGGCACGATCCCCTCGCGCCCTTCCCAAGTCCCGTGCTCGCTGCGGCAGCTGAAGCGCAGCGTCGTGAACTCGCTGTGGAAGCCGCGCCGACTGCGCTCGGCCATGGCGTCGACGTGGCGTCGGCGCCCCGAGACTCCTTCGCTCCGGCCGCCGACCATGTCGAGCATCTCCTTGGCCGAGCGCCACACCGAGAAGGTCGCGATCGTGCGCCAGGGCCGCGCTGCAGCCAAGGCCAGGGTCTGACCGGGGTGATCGCGCACCAGGCGCTCGACGGGCTTGCCCCAGCGCAGGAAGCGGGGGACCTCGAGCAAGCGCAGGCGGGCGAGGGTCAGCGCCACCACCGGCTCGTCAGGATCGGTCTCCCGGACCTGAGCGGGCAGCCCCTCAAGCGCCGCGACCCGACCCCAGCGGCGGAGGAACTCCAAGCGCACGTGCCAGCCCGCTGAGAGCCTCTCCCCCAGCCGGGTCCCGCCGAGGAAGCGCTCGAGGTCCTCTTCGTCGCGCCAGGAGGCGAAGAGCGCGAGGGTGCCCAGCCGCCACCTCCAGGGCGCAAGGATCGGCGCCCCGAGCCGCATGGGCGCCAGGCACTCCGCGTGCAGCAAACCCGGGTTCCGCGCCGCCCGGGGCGGCTGCAACAGCGCTCGCCCCACGCCAAGCACGCCAAGCTGGGCCAGGTGGAATGAGTAGATCCTCTGGGGCACGCTCCCTCCTCGCCTAGCCAGGCAGCAAGCCTCGAGCCATTCCATGGTGCAAGACTTGCGAAACCGCCGGTGCAAGACGCAAGCCTTTCGTGGCGATCTGCAACTCGCCTCGGCAAGTTGGCCACCCGACATCCGGTTGGCCATCCGACATCCGCGGTTGGCCATCCGACATCCGTCCCGGGGACGGAGCGTCGTGGTCCTGGTTGGCGAGTTGGCTCTGGTCGTCCACTTGGCCTGCGGATTGCGGCGGGTGCCGAGAGCGCGGCGAGGACCGTGGTGGCGGTTGGCCTGACTCGCGAGAGGCGGCACTGAGCGCTCCGTCGCCGGGTCTGCGGACCGGAGGGAACTCGAGGGCGTACGTGGGGTCGGCCTCGCTTGGCGAGGTGCGGGGGAGAGCGAGGCTGGGACGACGGACGGGGCGCGCTAGGCGCCTGGGGGCGGCGGGTCGCGGGGGAGCGGGAGCGCGCGTGGGTAGCGATGCCGGCCCCACGTGCCTGGGGGGAATCTGGCGGGGCGGCCGGCTCGGAGGTCCTCGTAGGCTCGCCGGTAGGTGGCCTTCCAGGCTCCGAGCCCGAGGAGGACCGCGATCAAGAGCTC
Source organism: uncultured bacterium (assembly GCA_937911525.1). Lineage (GTDB taxonomy): Bacteria > Planctomycetota > J058 > J058 > J058 > NORP233. The sequence goes on along the minus strand of CALDQK010000983.1, from coordinate 952 downwards.
GCGGTTGCCTCGGCAGGCGACCCGCGGGTTGATCGACGCGTCGCTCGTGACCGGACCCGGACTGTCGAGGTGGGACTGCGCCAAGACCTGCTCGATCCCCAGGTAGGTGAGGTTCCGGCGCGCCCGCTCAGCGCGAAGCTCCGCCAGCGCCAGGTTGAGCCGGACCCGGAAGTAGCGACGCACCTGCTCGATCGGTAAGCCTTCGAACCCCGGCGGGACGCCCACGCGGAAGGAAGCGATCTGGGGCAGGCTCGAACGACGGGGCCTTGGAGTCGGCGACGCAGGAGCGCTCGAGTCGTCGTCCAAGGCGGCCAGAGCCGCCGCGTTCTCGGCGCTGACCTCCTCCTGCCATGAGGCCAACGACTCCGGCGGAGGCGGGAGCGAGGGAGCGTGGGTGCTGCCGAAGTAGGCTCCGTCTGGCTTGCGCGCGAAGATGATCTTGCCGAAGTCCTCCGGGAGCAGCATGAAACCCGGCCAGTCCTCGGGGCACTCGCAGAGCCCGTCCTTGACCGGCTGAGTCCAGAGGTAGATCAGCTGATCCTCGATCGATGCTTGCCCGTAGATCTCGGTGTTCGAGTAGCTCCCCGGAGCCCAGACGTTCTCCGCCTCGTCGTAGTGAGCGTTGAGCGCGCAGGCCAGGTTCCGGTGCAGGTCACGCTTGAAGTCGGGCAAGCGCGAGAGCTCGCCCTCGGCGTGACCGTCCTTCACGTTGGCGTGGGTGTGATTCGCCTGGGCCGTGTAGGCGTAGAGCTCGAGGGACTCCCGCTGGCGACCCGCCGCGAGCGCCACGCAGTAGCGCGTCAGGTCGGTCACGAACTCGGTCGGCAAGAGGAAGAAGCGCCGGCCGCGGACGCGGCGGGTCGTGGCGTGCGGGAGACCCGCTAGGAGACGGCGAGGGTCGGTCATGCCCTGGGCCAGGCAACCTCCTTGCCTAGCTGCAAAGCCCGCTGGC
>CALDQK010000982.1 GCA_937911525.1 uncultured bacterium | reverse complement strand
CCGAGCCAGGCGCGGGCGACGCGCCCTCCCCTGCCTCGCCGGGAGCGCGGCGCAGCGACGACGGGCGCTACGAGCTCCTCGACGAGCTGGGTCGCGGGGGCATGGGGGTCGTCTATCGCGCCCGCGAGCGCACCTCGGGGCGCCTGGTCGCGATCAAGGCCGCCCTGGGGGCGAGCGACCAGCGCCGCTTCGTGCGCGAAGGCGAGCTGGTCGCGCGCCTCGACCACCCCAACGTGCTCAAGGTGCACGCCCGGACCCACCTCGACGGGCAGCCGGCCTTCGTCTACGAGCTCGTCCCCGGCGCCCGCACCTTGCTCGAGGCCGGAGCCTCGGCTTCGCTCGCGCAGCGCGTGGCCTGGGTCGAGCAGGCGGCGCGGGGCCTCGGCCACGCCCACGCCCAGGGGCTGGTCCACCGCGACGTGAAGCCCGAGAACCTGCTCGTCGACGAGGCGGGCCGCCTGCGGGTGGCCGACTTCGGGATCGCGGGGGCCGAGGACCTGGAGCGGCTGACCCGCAGCGCGCAGCTGCTCGGGACTCCCTACTACATGGCGCCGGAGGCCTTGGCGGGCGAGCACTCGGGCGCGACCCTCGACGTGTGGTCGCTGGGGGTGGTGCTCTACGAGCAGCTGACCGACGCGCTGCCCTTCGCTGGCGCGAACTTGCTCGAGCTGAGCGCCCAGGTCCAGCGCGGCGCCCCGCGTCCGCCCCGCGCGCTGCGGCCCGACGTAGACGAGGGGCTCAGCCGGGTGTGTCTGCGGGCGCTCGCCGCCTCCCCGGCCGATCGCTCCCCCGACGGCGACGCCTTCGCGGCGGCGCTGGCCGAGCTGCGTCAGCCGGCGGCGAGTCGGGGCCCAGGCGGGGGCGCGCTCCTGGCGCTGGCGGGGGCCGGGCCGCTGATCGCGGGGGTCGCGGCCGGGCGAGGGGGCGGCGCGCCGCCCGCCGCGCCTTCGCCGCCCCCGGCGGCCACCGCGACGCCGAGCGCCAGCCCCTTCTCGCTGGACGAGCCGCGGCGCTCGCTCGCCGCCGGTCGCGCCGCGGAGCTCCTGGCGCGGCGCCCTGAGCCGCCGGTCCCCGAGGCGCGAGCGCTCTGGGCTCAGGCGGCCTTCGAGGCTGGTGAGCGCGAGGCCCTCACCCGCTGGCTGGACCAGGGGCTGGGCGACCCCGCGCTCGAGGCTGCGCTCCGGGCCGGCCTCGAGCTGATCCGCGCCCCCGAGGCCGCCCGCGCGCGCGTGGCCGCCGCCCTGCGCGAGGCGCCCCCCTCGGCGCGGCCTGCGCTGCGGCGCGCGGAGGGCTACGCGCTCCTGCACCTCGGCGACTGGGAGGCGGCGCGGCTGGCGCTGGCAGAGGGCTCCTCTGCGGCCAGCGCCGTCGGCTGCGAGGGGGACGCTCGCCTGCTGCCCCTGGCGCGGCGGCTGGCCCTCGCCCGCCAGCTGCGGGCCGAGTGGCACCGCAAGGGCGTCGCGACCTTCGTGGCCCCCGCCTTTCGTCGCAGCTACATGCGCCTGCTCTCGCGGGAGGCGCGAGAGGAGCTGCGGCTGGGAATGCAGCGAGGCGGGCTGGGGCGGACCCTGGTCGAGGCGCTGGTGTTCTGCCTGGTCGAGCTGCTCGCCGGTGAGCGGGTCCAACCCACGGAGCTGGGCTATGAAGCCCTCACCGAGCTGCGCCTCGGTCCTCGCGCCGGGGTCGCGGTCGAGACGATGCGGGCCTTCCGGCGACGGGCGGAGGAGAGCGTCCCGGCGGCCAGGCTGCGCGAGCTGGCGGCCGCAGCCAAGCGCCACGACCTGCCCCCCCTGTTCCAGCGGGGCTCCGAGGTGCTCGTCCTGCTCAGCGGCGGGGCCCCGGCGGCCGAGGCGCAGGAGGCCTGCCGACTGTGGCTGGCTCGCCTGCCCCCGGGCGCCAAGCCTGGCCTGCAGGAGCTCCTGGTCCGCACCTTGCGCGCGATCGTCGCGGCGCGCTACGCCGAGCTGGCGCTGGGTGACTACGTGGCGGCCCGCACGGCAGGGGACCTTGAGCGCGCGGGTCGGATCGCCGACCGGCTGCGGGGGCTGCTCCCCGTCATCGAGGGCCACCGGGCCTGGTCGCAGGACGTGTGGGTCCAGTCCTGCCTGATCCCCCTGGCGCTGGGCGACTTCGAGGCGGCCGAGTCCCGCCTGGACAGCTTCGTGGTCGAGCGCTGGAAGCTCCTCCTGCGCGCCGAGCTGGCGCTCTGCCGAGGTCAGCTCGCCCAGGTCTTCGAGCTGCTGGCGGTTCCGCCCGAGGCGCGAGAGCCAAGCGCCGAGCCCTATCTGCCCAGCGAAGTGGACTGGGTCAGCCTCCACGCTCGCGCGGTCCTCGCTCACGCTTACGCGCTGCAGGGCCGCCCCTGCCCGCTCCCCGAGACCGAGGGCCTGCTGATCCCCTGGCGCACCCCGGAGCGCCTGCGGCGGGTGATCGAGGGGAGCTGCTGGTGGCCGGGCCAGGAGAGGGCCCGCTAACTGAAGGGCTATTTGCAGCCCAGGCAGCGTCCCGCGACGAATCGGGCTAAATCCAGTAACTGTGGAAGGCGCGTGGAAACGTTGCGGGGATCGTCGCCCGCTGGGTCCCACCGGATGGGCGTTCGCCCCGCGATGGTTCGAAGAATCGCGCCAGATACGTCGCTGCGGTTTGCGGGCGTCGGATCGGGAAGCTAAGCTGAAACGATCCTGGGAAGGATTGAGGGAGGCTCATGGGACAGACCGACGATTTCTTCGCTGGGCTGGACGAAACGAAGGAGGAGTTGAGCTCGCGGCGTGGATCCGCGGCCGAGATCGAGGAGCGCTGGCGCGTCCTCTACGAGATCTCGAGCCTGTTCAACTCCCCGATCTACGGCTTCGACGAGATCATTGAGTTGATCCTGAACCGCGCGATCGAGATCACCGAGGCCGACCGCGGCCTGCTCCTGCTCTACGACGACAAGGACCGGCTGGAGATCAAGCTGGCCCGCGGCATGGACATGGCCGCCCTCGAGAAGGAGGAGCGCGAGGTGTCCGAGTCGGTGATCCAGGACGTGATCAAGAGCGAGCAGGGGATCTGCATCGCCAACGTCGAGCAGGATCAGAAGTTCAGCGAGCTGAGCTCGATCATCGACCTCAAGATCCTCTCGGTCATGTGCGTCCCGCTCAAGGTCACGCTGCGCGACGAGCGCCAGGGCGGCAAGGAGCACCGCGCCGAGACCCTGACCACGCGCAAGATCCTGGGCGTGCTCTACGTCGACAGCCGCTCGGTGACCAAGTCCTTCTCGGCCCAGGACCTGGAGCTCTTCCAGGCGCTGGCCAACAACGCGACCACCGCGCTGCTCAACGCCAACCTCTACCGCTCGGCGACCTGCGACCCGGCGACGGGGATCTACACCCGCCACCACTTCGAGCAGCGCCTGCGGGACGAGGTCAAGCTGGCCCGCAAGACCGGCTCGCCGCTCTCGGTGCTCATGATCGACATCGATCACCTGCGCCGCCTGAACGCTGAGAAGGGCTACGTCGAGGCCGACACCGTGATCCAGCGGGTCGCGAACCTGGTCCAGGACCGCCTGCGCGGGATCGACCTCGTGGCTCGCTACGGCGGCGGAAAGTTCGTCGCGATCCTGCCCCAGACCGACGCTACGGGCACCGAGGCCGTCGCCAACAAGATCCTGGGCGCGGTCGCGGGCGAGAGCTTCTTCGGCCGGATCGGCTCGGTGACCTGCTCGGTCGGCGCCTCGACCCTCGTGCCGGGGATCGACTCGCTCTCGCTGGTCAAGCGCAGCGACCAGGCGCTCTTCGACGCCAAGCGCTCAGGGCGCAACACCTACCGGCTCTACCACGACGGCCTGGCCAACATTCGCCGGACCGACCAGCTGGCGGGCGTGCTCTCGGGCAACCCGACCCGCGACTACCGCAACACGCTGATGCTCCTCGAGACGATCGAGGAGATCAACAAGCGGAGCGACTTCGAGGAGCTGCTCCCGCGCGTGGTCGACACCCTGGTCGACATCACCCAGGCGGACCGCGGCTTCCTGATCCTCAAGGACGACGACGGCAACCTCGCCCCGCGCGTAGCGCGCGACCGCAACAAGCGCGACGTCGAGGCCAAGGACTACAGCCGCTCGGTCCTCGACCGGGTGGTCGAGACCAACCAGCCCGTGCGCGAGGCCTTCGCCGAGGACGGCCCGGTCAGCAGCGCCTCGATCAGCAACTTCGCGATCCGGGCGGTGATGTGCGTGCCGCTCCTGATCACCGAGCCCAACGGCGGGACCCGCACCGTGGGCGCGATCTACGTCGACAGCCACACCGCGGGCGAGGAGTTCGACGAGAGCTCGCTGGCCTTCTTCGACACGCTCTCGCGCCAGGTCGCGGTCGCGATCGAGAACGCGCGCCTCTACGACCGGGTCGCGCAGCTCAACCGTCAGCTCCAGGCCAAGCTCGACACGACCGAGACCGAGCTCGAGAACGTGCGGATCGAGCTCGAGGACCGGACCAAGAGCCTCGAGCTCCGCTACAACTACGACCAGATCGTCGGCCAGTCGCCGCCGATGCAGAACATCTTCCAGCTGCTCGACCGCGTCACCGACACCACGGTGCCCGTGTTCATTCACGGCGAGTCCGGCACCGGTAAGGAGCTCGTCGCCAAGGCGATCCACTACAACGGCCCGCGCAAGAAGTACCGCATGATCAGCGAGAACTGCGCGGCCACGAGCGAGACCCTGCTCGAGTCGGAGCTCTTCGGCTACGTCAAGGGCGCGTTCACCGGCGCGCAGGCGGACCGCAAGGGTCTGTTCGAGCTGGCCAGCAAGGGCACCCTCTTCCTGGACGAGGTCGGCGACATGTCGCTCGGCATGCAGAAGAAGCTGCTGCGTGTGCTCCAGGAGGGCGAGGTCCGGCGCGTCGGCGGCAAGGACCAGATCAAGGTCGACGTGCGGATCGTCTCGGCGTCGAACAAGAACCTCAAGCAGCTGGTCGAGGAGGGCGCGTTCCGCGAGGACCTCTACTACCGGCTGAACGTGGTCAAGGTCGACCTGCCGCCTCTGCGCGACCGCAAGGAGGACCTGCCGCTCCTGATCGACCACTTCCTCAAGGAGGAGAGCACGGGGCCGGTCAAGCGCTTCTCGCCCGAGGGCATGCAAATGCTCATGCGCTACAACTGGCCCGGCAACATCCGCGAGCTCAAGAACGTGGTCGAGCGCGCCAAGATCATTTCGGACAACGAGGTGATGGGCAAGGAGCACATCATCCTCGACACGGTGTTCGACCCGCGCCAGCAGGGCAACATGACCGCCATGGGCGGACCCGCCCCGGCGGGCGGGCGGCCCGTGCCGCCGGCGCCGGGCATGCCGGAGATGCCCACCGAGCCTTACTACTTCGACCTCAACGAGCGTCAGCGCAAGCTGCTCGAGTACCTCAAGACCTACGGCTCGATCCGTAACCGCGACTACTACGAGATCATGCAGGTCAGCAAGTCGACCGGCTGGCGCGATATCAAGGCCCTGATCGAGAAGGGGATCCTGATCGCCCACGGCAAGGGCAAGGGCTCGATCTACACCCTGGCGGAGCGCGAGGGCCTCTAGACCGGTTCCCCTCCGGGCGCCTCGAGCAAGATCGCTCTCGCCAAGCCAAGGCCCCTCCGGCGACGCGGCTCCCCTTCGG
>CALDQK010000981.1 GCA_937911525.1 uncultured bacterium | reverse complement strand
CGCTAGCGACAGCTCGAGACGGGCTGCCTCCTTGAAAGCGCGAAACTCCAGGCTAAAGCTCCTACTCGATCGACTCGCAGCCGACGGCCTCGAGCCCCGCGACGAAGAACTCGCGCAGGCCGGCGCAGGCGATGGCGCGCAGCTCGGGGTCGTCGGGGCCGGCGCCCAGGCGCACGCTCCAGCGGACGCAGGCCAGGCCGGGCTGGTCGTCGTGGGCGCTCAGCTCGGCCTCGTAGCGGAAGGGCCCGTCCACGCGGGTGTAGCGCAGCTGATGGGGCCCTTTGCTCGGCAGGAGGCGCTCGTGGATCACCCGTCCGTCGAGGAGGTTGAAGGAGCGCTTGGAGCCGCGCTGGCGGCAGGCTTGCACGTGGGGGTGCCAACTCGCGAGCGCGCCGAAGTCGCCGGCGCGGCGCCAGAAGTGATCGGCGCTCGGCGTGTAGAGCGCCTGCACGACCAGGTCGGGTTGGCTCAGTCCTTCCACTCTCGCAGGTAGTGGCACGTGTAGCCACCGGGGTTCTTCTCCAGGTAGTCCTGGTGGAAGGGCTCGGCCCGGTAGAAGGGGCCCGCGGCGGTGATCTCGGTCACGATCGGGCGCGAGTAGTGCTTGGCGGCGTCGACCTTCGCCTTGACCTGCTCGGCCGTCTTCCGCTGCGCTTCGCTGGTGTAGAAGATCGCCGAGCGGTACTGCGTGCCCCGGTCGTTGCCCTGGCGGTTGAGCGTGGTCGGGTCGTGCATGCGGAAGAACCACAGCAGCAGGCGCTCGTAGCTGAGCACGCTGGGGTCGAACACGACCTCGATCGCCTCAGCGTGGCCGCTCTGGCCAGTCTTGACGTCCTTATAGGTCGCGTCCTTGACCTTGCCGCCGGTGTAGCCCACGTCGGTCGCGATCACGCCTGGGATCTCACGAATGATCTGCTCCATGCCCCAGAAGCAGCCGCCGGCCAGCACGGCGCGCTCGCGCTGCTGGGCCTGCTCGCCGGGCTTGGGGGCGGGCTGCGCGGCCGCGAGCTTGGCCTTGGCCTCCTTGGCGCCCTTGACGCCCGCCTCAACGAAGGCGTCGAGGTAGCGGGCGTAGCCCTCCTCCGCCAAACGGTCCACGGGCACGAAGCGGAGCGAGGCCGAGTTGATGCAGTAGCGCAGGCCCGTGGGCTGCGGGCCGTCGTCGAACACGTGGCCGAGGTGGCTGTCCGCGTAGCGGCTGCGGACCTCGACCCGGACCATGCCGAGGGTGGCGTCGCGCTTCTCCACGATCGAGACGTCCGGCAGGGGCTGGTAGAAGCTGGGCCAGCCGGTGCCGCTCTTGAACTTGTGCAGCGAGCTGAAGAGCGGCTCGCCCGAGACCACGTCGACGTAGATCCCGGCCTCCTTGTTGTCCCAGTAGCGGTTGCGGAAGGGGCGCTCGGTGCCCTCCTCCTGGGTCACCCGATACTGGAGGTCGCTGAGGGACTCGCGCAGCTGGGCGTCGCTGGGCTTCTTCCACCTGGTCCAGTCCCGCGCGGCGCTCTCGACGGGCGCGGCGGACGCGCGCCGCCCGCTCGGCTCGCCCGCGTCGCTGCCGTTGGTGCAGGCCAGCAGGGCCAGGGTCACCAAGAGCAGCGGCCCGACCACCAGCCCGCCCATCATCGTGAATCGCGTCATGTCTTCGCTCCTTCGGCCCCGGGGCCTCGTCGCGCGACTTATCCCGCAGCCCGGCGGCGGTTACGAGCTTCGCGGCGGGAGGGCTTAAGCCTCAGCGGCTTGGGGCTCGGGGGCGCCGGGCCCGAGCGGCTGGCCGTAGCTGAACTCGACCACCCGGCCGTCGGGGTCTCGCACCCCGCAGTAGTAACCGACCGGGTAGTCGTCTGCGACGGCCGGCCAGGCCAGGCAGCCGGCTGCGCGGGCCTGCTCGGCCACCCGGTCCACGGCCTCCTTGCTGTCGAGGGCGAAGCCGAGATGGCTGTAGTCGGTCGGCGCCTGGTCGCGGCGAGGGCCGCCCTCGATCAGCACGAACACGAACTGGGTCTCGCGCCCCTCCTCGGCCAGCCACACCGTGCGATGGCCGGCCTCTCCGCGCGCGTGGACCTGCTTCAGCTGGCAGTAGTCGGCCAGGAAGGCGACCATCGCGTCGAGGTCGGCGACGTGCAGCGCTATGTGGGTCAGCGCTGGGCGCAACTCACTCGTCCTTGAGGATCGCGAGGTCCTCGATGATCTCGTCGAGGTCGTTGTAGCGCTTGGCGGGGTCGCGCTCGATCATCCGCTCGATCACGCTGACGGCGTCCTCGGGGCTCTCCATGAAGTCCTCGCTCCCCGGCGTCGAGAGCTCGCGGATCAGGAGGTCCCGGTCGTAGGGGGTGGTGTCGCTCTCCTTGATCGCTTTGCCGATGTCGCTGTAGGCCGGGCGGCTGGTGATCAGCTCGTAGAACACCATCCCGAGCGAGTAGATGTCGCTCTTCTCGTTGGCGGCGTGCACGTCCTCCCACACCTCGGGGGCGACGTAGCGCTTGTCGAGCCGGCTCTGGATCTTCTTGTCGCTGCCCTTGAGCGGCGAGCCCTGGATCAGGGCCAGGTCGAAGTTGACCAGCTTGACCACGCCCTTGGGCGCCACGACCACGTTGAGCGGGCGAATGTCGCGGTGGATCACGCCCTTGCTGTGGCAGTGGCGCAGGCCGCGCGCCATCTGGCCGATCATGTCGGCCTTCTGCTTCCAGGTGATCTCGCGGTCCTCGTGCTGCTCGAGGACCACCGAGAGCGGCCTGCCGTTCTCGAGGTACTCGGTCGGCAGGACGAACTTGTTGTCGTCCCAGGCGAACATGTCCGAGGTGTCGATGATGTTCGGATGCTGGCCGATCAGCCGGCAGGCGTCCTGGTCGTGGAAGATCGCCTGGATCTGGCGCTCCCGCTCTTCCTTGCTCGAGTACATGTCGAAGTGGAAGACCTTCAGGATCGTCTTGGGGCGGGTCGTGATGTAGCGGTGCTTGGCCAGGAACACGGTCCGGCTCTCGGTCTGGTTGATCCGCTCGATCACGTCGTAGAGCCCGATCTGGCGCACCTTGCGGTTGGGGCGCGCCCCGCCGAAGAGGGCCTCGCAGATCCGGTTGTGGTGGCGCGAGATGTCGTCGACCTGGACCGGGATCCGCTTGGGGTCGGTGAAGTGGTCGAGCGCCTGGTTGAGCTGGATGATCTTGCCGCGCTGGTCGTCGCGGATCCGCAGCTTGGCCTTGTCGTCGGTGATCAGGACGCAGGTGTCGACCCACACCCGGTCGAGCGCGCGGTCGTGCTGCTTGAGCTTGCTGGCGAGGATCTTGGACTTCTTGTTGGCCAGCGGGATCGGGCTCGGCATCACGCGCCCGTTCTCGAACTCCCACTGGGTGGTCGTGCCCTTGATCACCCCGCTGTAGCCCTTGACCTCCACGTGCCACACCGCGAAGTCGCCCACGACGCACATGTCGTACTCGTAGGGGAGCCCCCGACCGGTGGTCAGCTCGAAGTTGTGGAAGATCAGGTAGTTCTCGGGCAGGAGCTCCGCGAGGGTCTTGATCGCCTTGCTCTCGCTCGAGTTCTCCGGCTCGCCGATCCGGTGGACGTGGGCCATGACGCCTCCTAGGCAGGGTGCGTCACTTTATCCCCTTCCCTAGGCGAGTTGTTCCGCCCCAATGCCCTCTTCGACGAGGAGCACCGCGAACTCGCGCACGGGATAGAGGACCTGGCCGTCCTCGCGCACGAGGGCCTGGGCCACCGCCTCGGTCACGGGCTCGCCGGCCTTGTTCTTGATCTTGCCCGCGGCGATCGCGGCGTTGAGGGACTCGACCTGGGCTGCCGGCGCCTTGGCGAGGGGCTGGCGGCTCTCGGGGCAGCGCAGGAGCTCGAGGAAGTCGGCGGGGACGGGGTCGGCGGACATGGGTGGCCTTTGGAATGGAGGGAGGCTGGATGGTTCGGTAGCGCGTCTTCGCCCTAAGCGCAGAGACGCAGAGGACGCAGAGTTTTCGCAGAGGAGGGCTCGATCTGCGAGGGCGGCATCGGCGAGAGCGAGTCGTCGCGGTGTGACCTGAGAGGGGCCTCTCTGCGCGACCTCTGCGTCCTCCGCGTCTCTGCGGTGAATCGCGTCGTGCGAGGCCCTTTCGCTTCGTGCATTAGCTCGACTCGACCTCGGGCGGGGCGTCGGTGAGCTCTTGTTCGCGGGCGCGGGCGGCGCGCTCGGCCGTGAGGGCGTCGATGCGGGCCGTCTCCTCGACGGCGTCGACGGCCTCGCTCTCGCGGGCGCGGGCGGCGCGCTCGCGGATCATGTCGTCCAGGCTGCGCGCCGGCTCGGCCTCGGCCTCGGGGTCGCTCTGGGGAGCCTCCTCGGCGCGGGCGCGGGCGGCGCGCTCGCGGATCATGTCGTCCAGGCTGGGCTGGCGCTCGGCCGGAGGCTCGGGGGCCTCGGCAACCTCCTGGCGGGCAGCCTCCTGGCGGGCGGCCTCCTGACGGGCGGCCTCCTGACGGGCGGCCTCCTGACGGGCGGCC
>CALDQK010000980.1 GCA_937911525.1 uncultured bacterium | reverse complement strand
CCATGCCGCCCATGCCGCCCATGCCGCCCATGCCGCCCATGCCGCCCATGCCGCCGTGGCCGTGGCCAGCGCCGGCCTTCTTCTTCTCGGGGATCTCCGAGACCATGGCGTCGGTGGTCAGCAGGAGGCTCGCGATCGAGGCCGCGTTCTGCAGCGCCGAGCGGGTCACCTTGGCGGGGTCCACGATGCCGGCCGCGATCAGGTCCTTGTACTCGCGGTTCAGCGCGTCGAAGCCCTTCTCGTAGCCACTGCTGCGGACGGCCTCGATCACCACGGCGCCGTCGGTGCCAGCGTTCTCGGCGATCTGACGGATCGGGGCCTCCAGCGCGCGCCGGACGATCTCGACGCCGAGGAGCTCGTCGCCCTCCTTGCCGCAGCCGTCCTTGAGCACCTCGGTCATGCGCAGGAGCGCCAGGCCGCCGCCGGGGAGGACACCCTCCTCGACCGCGGCGCGGGTCGCGTTGAGGGCATCCTCGACGCGCGCCTTCTTCTCCTTCATCTCGACCTCGGTCGCCGCGCCCACGTTGATCTGGGCCACGCCGCCCGACAGCTTGGCGAGGCGCTCCTGGAGCTTCTCGCGGTCGTAGTCGGAGCTGGTGTTGTCGATCTCGGCCTTGATCTGGTTGATCCGGCCCTTGATCGCCTCCTCGTCGCCCGAGCCGCCGATGATCAGCGTCTCGTCCTTGGTGACGATCACCTTCTCGCACTCGCCGAGGTCGGCGAGGACCATGCTGTCGAGCTTGACGCCCAGGTCCTTCATGATCGCCTTGGCGCCCGTCAGGACCGCGATGTCCTGCATCATGGCCTTGCGGCGGTCGCCGAAGCCAGGGGCCTTGACGGCGCAGACCTTGAGGCCGCCGCGGAGGCGGTTGACGACGAGCGTGGCCAGGGCCTCGCCCTCGACGTCCTCAGCGATGATGAGCAGCGGGCGCTGCGACTTGATCACCTGCTCGAGCACCGGAACCATGTCGCGGACCGAGCTGACCTTCTCCTCGTGGATGAGCAGGTAGGGCTTGTCGAGCTCGAGCTTCATGTCCTCGCTGCCGACAGCGAAGTGCGGGCTGATGTAGCCCTTGTCGAACTGCATGCCCTCGACCCACTCGATCTCGGTCTTGAGGGTCTTGCCGCTCTCGACCGTGATCACGCCGTCGCCGACGCGGTCCATCGCCTCGGCGATCTTGTCGCCGATCTCGCTGTCGTTGTTGGCCGCGATCCGGGCCACCTGCGCGATCTCCTCCTTGGAGTCGATCTGCTTGGCCAGGCCGCCCAGCTCCTCGACGACGCGCGCGACGGCGGCGTGGATGCCGCGGCTGAGCTTCATGACGTCGGCGCCGGCCACGACGCTCTTGATGCCCTCCTCGAAGATCGCCTCACCGAGGACGGTCGCGGTGGTGGTGCCGTCGCCGGCCACGTCGTTGGCCTTGCTGGCGATCTCCTTCACCATCTGGACGCCCATGTTCTCGTAGGGGTCCTCGACCTCGATCTCCTTGGCCACGGTCACGCCGTCCTTGGTGACGGTCGGGGTGCCGAAGCTCTTGGCGATCACCACGTTGCGACCGCGGGGGCCGAGGGTGACCTTGACGGCGCGGGCCAGCTTGTTGACGCCGCGACGGAGCGCCTCGCGGGCCTCCGTGTCGAACGCGATTCGCTTGGCTGCCATTCTTAGGACTCCACCACCGCGAGCACGTCGGACGCGTTGAGGATCAGGTAGTCCTCGCCGTCGACCTTGATCTCGGTGCCGGCGTAGGAGGTGAAGATCACGCGGTCGTCCTGCTTGATCTGCAGCTCGGCGCGCTTGCCGCTGTCGAGCAGCTGGCCCTCGCCGACGGCGATCACGCGGCCCTCCTTGGGCTTCTCCTTGGCCGAGTCGGGGAGGAGGATCCCACCCTTGGTCTTCTCCTGGGCCTCGAGACGCTTGACGACGAGCTTGTCGTTGATCGGACGGATCCGAGTCGCCATGGTCGGCTCTCCTTCGCTTAGTGCGCTTCTGATCTGCTGGGTGTTCGGCTGATGCTGGCGGGTTTGGGACTTAGCCGTGGTGTGCCAGATTGGCCGGGGACACGTTGTGAGGTGGTCGGTGCCCAGAGAGCGGGCGTCCGCGTTCGCCCACCGCAATGCCTGTGCCGAGACTCAAGCAGTTTGGAATTCGGGGTTGGCAGGGGAGGGTCTGCCACCGCAGCCGGGGGTGAAGCGAGGGGCCTGTCAGAACGACAGACCGTTGCTGGGGTAGGGCTTGCGTGCTAGGTTCGCCGCCCGCGGGTCGACGTGGTCCCCGGCGAGGGGCCCCTTGGTATGCGCCTCTTCTCTTCGGCGCCGTCTCGTGACTCCGACTCTCCGCAGCCCCTTCGCTGAACTCTGAAGGAGGTCCCGTGCAGGCCAGCCCCGTGGAGCCCAAACACCGGCGCGATCGGCGCTGGGGCGCCCGATGCGTCCTGACCGCCCTGCTCGCCCTGGCGCTGAGCGGGCCGACTCAGGCTCAGGACTACGAGGCCAGCGAGTCGCTCCTCGCGACGGGCCAGCTGATCCAGGGCGGTAAGCCCTTGTGGGACAAAATGTTCCTCACCGGCTGGCCGACCGACGCCCGGCACATGCGGCTCTGCCAGGAGCTGGCTGGGGGCCCAGGCGAGGAGCTGCTGAAGGGCCTGCTGGCGAGCAAGCACGGGCAACTGGTCACCAACAGCGACTACATGCTGGCCCGCCGGGAGCTGCGCAAGAAGAGCGGCGACAGCTTCGAGACCAACGCCGAGCTCCTCGGCGACGACCTGCGGGTGTTCCGCCACCTCTCGGGCTTCAAGGGCTCGACCGCCTCGCTCGAGCCGGTGCTCTTTCCCTACGAGCAGGGCGAGCGGCGCCTGGCGCGTAACTTCAACGAGCGCGACCCCCGCAGCTGGGTGTGGCGCGACGGCAAGGGCAAGCACACCCTCGAGGCCCTCGGCCTGGCGCTCCTCGCCGAGTCCCGCTTCGCGGCCGTCGAGCTGCGCGGCCAGCGGACCGAGGTCCAGAGCGGCAAGGAGGTCGAGTACTGGGGCCGCAGCGCCGAGGGCGGCCTGTTCGCCCTGCTGGGGCTCGAGTCCGCCGCGGCTCAGATCTGGGAGCTGCGCACCCAGCTGATCATGGACGGCCGCGCGGCCGAGATCGGCCCCAAGCCCGGGCTCGCGCGCCTCAGCGCCCGTCGCTACTGCTTCCCGCAGGCCTGGACCTCCGCCAAGGAGGGCAACATCCTCAAGCACACCCTGGCGGACTCGGACGGCGGCAAGGACCAGAGCCGGCTGCGCTCCCAGGCGGCGGTGCTCCTGGGGGCCTCCGCGCTGGCGCGGATCGTGTTCGCCAAGGACGACCTGGCGGGGCTCTTCGAGCAGCAGTCGATCCGCAACCAGCGGATCTACCTCTTCCACCCCGACCTGCGCGAGGCCCTGCTCGAGGTGGTGACCTTCGCGGCGGAGTCGATCCGCACGCTGCACATCAAGGTCGCGGGCAACGCGCGGGCGCACACCCTGGCCAAGCCGGGCGGCGCGCCGAGCTCGACGATCACGGCCGGCGACCTGGCGATGTATCTGATCGCCCTGGAGGAGTTCGTCCAGATCCCGGTCAGCGAGCGGCCCTCTCCGAGCGAGGGGCGGCTGCAGACCGAGCAGGCCAAGGCCCGCACCCTGGGCACCGCGCTGGGCACCTTCCTCGCCAGCTGGATCAACGAGAGTGACCCGGGCGTCTACGACCGCTACAGCGCTGAGGAGGGGGGGCGCGCCGCCAAGACGCGCTCGCTCGCCAGCCAGGGCATGGTCGTGCGGGCGCTGGTCGCGAGCCACCGCGTCGGCGGCAAGCCGAACTCGCCTCAGCTCGACGCGGCGCGGATCGCCGTCAAGAACCTGGACGCCAAGTTCTGGAACCGCGACGCGACGGCCTACGTCGGCATGGGCGCCAAGCGGGCCAAGCTGGGCGGCGTCGGCGCCGTGCTCTGGGGCCTGCGCGAGATGGGCCTCGAGACGCGCGACGGGCGCTACCTGGCCCGCTACGCGCAGTTCCTCGAGCGGCTCCACGCCTCGGGCTGGTATCAGGCGCCGAGCGGCAGCCAGCCGGCTGGCCTGCTCCAGGAGACGGAGTTCACCGCCAGCAAGTGAGCCGGCCCGCCCTCTCGCTGGTCGTCCCGGCCTACGACGAGGGGGCCCGCCTCGAGCGCACCTTCGCGGGGATCCGCGCGTGGCGCGCCCAGCCTCCCTGCGCCCCGATCGAGGTCGTGCTCGTCGACGACGGGAGCGGTGACGACACCCTGGAGCGCTTCCGCGCCTTCGCCGCGAGCGAGCCCGACGTGGTCGTCGTGGCCAACGAGCACCGCGGCAAGGGCTACGCGGTGCGCAGCGGGGTCCTCGCAGCGAGCGGCGAGCGCGTCCTCTTCTCGGACGCGGACCTCTCGGCTCCCCTCAGCGAGGCCCGCCACCTGCTCGCGGCCCTCGAGGGCGGCGCCGACGTCGCGATCGGCTCGCG
>CALDQK010000979.1 GCA_937911525.1 uncultured bacterium | reverse complement strand
AGCCTCTCCGAGACGGCTTTCGCCGTCCGCTTTCAGGCCTTGCTCGACGAGGTCGCAGATGCGAGCAGCCGGTCGCGTGGCAAGTTTCGCCCGCTCGAGAGCTGGCTCTCCGAGGTGGCCGGCGTTCGCGCGAAGGCCACGTTCCTCAGCAGTCTACGCAAGCAGTACGCAGCTCGCGTGGGTCAGACGCTGTCCGCGCTGCCGGAACTGGTGGTGCTTCTCAGCCCGGAATCCTGGGCCAAGCGGCAATCCTCCGGCGAGCTTTATGTGGAGCGCCTCGAGGCTCTCGTTCGCTATGCGACGGGGCTTCAGGCCGTGGTGGCCTGCGTGGGACAGGAGCACCGGTGGACGGTGGAGTACGTCGTCGGTCGTCAGGGGGTTCCGCTGCGCGCCTATCTCGGACGCGCTCTCGGGCCCCACGTAGACCGTCCTGTCACGCCTGATTGAGTTCGGAGTGCAGCCGTTCGCGCAGTGCTGCCAGGTCGCCCTTCGTCTCACACTCCCACACGACGACCACCGTGAACCCCAGCTTCCGCAGAGCGGCGGCCGACTCCGCGTCCCTCTCGACGTTGCGAGCGAACTTGGCCTCCCAGAAGGCTCTATTGCGTTTCGGGGTCGTCGTCGCTTTGCAGCCGTGCCGGTGCCAGTAGCAGCCGTGGACGAACACGGCCCAGCGGCGGCTCCGGTTCGCCACGTCCGGGCTACCCGGAAGGTCACGGTTGCGAACCCGGTACCTGTGTCCGAGCTCGTGGAGGAGCTTTCGGACGACGATCTCCGGTTTCGTGTCCTTCTGCCGGATGCCCCGCATCCGATCCGAAGTCTTCGAGTCGACCCGGATGACGTGACCGTCCCTGCGTTTCTGGACGAGCTGGTCGCTCACGTCGCGGTTGATACCGAGTCGAGGTGTCGCCTCACTGCCGGGAGGAAGCCCTCCACGAAGCGGAGGGAGCTGTTCTCGGCTCGCCGCAGGAATCCGCGAGTGGCGCGCTCCGAGAGAGGCTTGGGCTCGTGCCGAAGGAACTCCGTGAGCGAAGGTCTCCGGAAGCGCTTCGGCCACTCCGACATCTCGGCCGTCCACCGTTCGCCGCCTTCGCTCCAAGCGTTCGTCGGCCAGGACTTGCCCTCCACCACGCGGCGTACTTCGTGTGTCTCGAAGTCCCTCGGCTTGGACAGGCACTTCCCGACCCACTTGGCGACCCGCACGCTGACCGCGTTGCCCACGAGCTTCCACCGGTGGCGCGGGGCAGCGACGCGCTCCGCGGCGATGGTCCAGTTCGCCTTGAAACCCTGGAGTCGTTCGGCGTCGCAGATGTGGGGAGTGACGATACGGCCGTCTGGCATCCAAATGGCTGGCGGCGAGGGAACGCCTACCGAGGAACCACCCTTCAGCGTGGGGACGGCATCGACCGCCCAGCCGAGGCCCCGTGTTCCCTCGGTCCAATAGAAGCCATAGGCGGTGTCTGCCGTCTCGTTGGGGGTGGCTGGACCTGCGTCATCCGGAAAGAGAACCGTTCGTGGCTCCTCTTCCAGGCTCGCGACAATCAGCACGCGTCGACGGCGCTGCGGCAGGCCGAACGCCCGCGAATCGACGACCCGGTATGCCCACTTGTATCCGAGCGACTCCAGCTTCGTCACGATGACGTCCAAAGCACGGCCCTTGGACAGCTGGAGCATGAAGGGCACGTTCTCTAGAAGCAGCCAAGGAACGCGCTGGTCCTCCACGAGCCGAAACACCTCGGAGATGAGGCCGGACTTGGCGCCGGCCAGCCCGGCTGTCCGTCCGGCCTGGGAGAGATCCTGGCAGGGGAATCCTCCCGCGAGGAGCTCCGTGTCGGCGGGTAGGGCGCGCAGCTCTGCCACGTCTCCATGAAGAGGCAGGTCTGGGAAGCGGTGGGCCAACACGGCTCGGGCCGTCCCGTCGACCTCGCAGAGCCCGAGGGAAGGGTGTCCAGCGCGCGACAGTCCCAGCTCGATCCCTCCGACACCGGAGAAGAGGCCCATGGTGGGCAGTTGCCGCGGAGTCTGCTCCGCCGCGGCGTGTCCTCGCTCCACCCGAGACACCTCGAGGGTCAGCTGCTCCGCTTCCGCCGCAACACCCCGGTCCATCGGGCCACCCTACCATGTGCTCAGACGGCAGCACGCCGACGGGAGGCCCCTTCGAGCGCCTTCACCGACTCGGCGACGAGCTCCCGCGCAACCATCCTCATCTCCTCTGGGTCGAGTGCCTCGTAGTTGATCAGTGCGCCACGCCGCAGGAATCGCTTCATCACGTCTCGGAACAGCTCCATGCGGCTATCCACTTGGTCTCGAGCGGCCGCCCGCATGGTCTCGCGCGCGACCGCGACGGCGGTCTGTCGGGACATCACGGCTCTGGCTCGTTCGACGAACCCGACGATCTCGTCGTCCTTGAGTACGTGCACGAGTTCGTACGGCTCCCGATCGGCCCACCAGTCGTCTCGAAGCAACTCGCCGCGCCACCAGAGTCGGCCGAAGGTGTTGCGTAGGCCGCGGTCGCCTCCGAGGAAGCGATCCACTGGGCTCTTTTGGCCACCTCCCCAGCGCCATCGCACGACGTCGGGCAAGAGCACACAGCCGAAGAACGCCCAGACATCCTCCCGGGACGCTTCCGTGGGCGGGATTCCCGCCTCTCGGTGCAGGAACACGGCGCACTGTCCGTCAAAACTGCTGGCCTGTCGGGTCCGGATGGGTTCCGGAAAGGCCATCCGGTCGGCGATTCGCCGGATGGAGTCGGCCAGCTCCTCGAGCTCCTCCGGCCGAACGGGGTTTCCTCCAGTAGGCCCGTAGGAGGCCAGCGGGTGACTCGTGGCCGCACGCTCTTGCGCCGCGAAGTTGGTTGCCTCGCAGAGCTCCGCGGCAAGCTCGCGAGCAACGACCCGCGGGAGGCGAGGAAAGAACCGAATCATTCGGCGCCCCCGGCTTCGGTACCCGCTTCCACGTAGCCGAGACTGGCCTGCAGCTGGGCTTCGAACCGACCAGGGTTGGTAGCGAGTAGGTCGCGAACTGCGCTCGGAGACCGATGGGAGAAGACGCTGCCGAGGAGTCGGCGCACGATCGCGCCGACCGTGTCTCCCCCGAAGGCGCCGGGGTCCTCCATGAACTCTCTCGACTGGAGAGCACCGACCATCATCTGTCGGGCAACGTCCAGCCGGATCCGCTGCCACATGCGCCGGACGTGCTTCTCGGCGCCTTCGGTCGCCTTCTTCAGCTCGGTGTGGCCCGAATTGAGGTAGAGCCGCATTCCTCCGAGAACGGAGCTATCTGGCTGATGCGGATCCCAGTCGAGGTACCAGGCGGCCTTTTGGGGAAAGCCTCGCGTCGCGCCGAAGTCGACCCATTGAACGGGGAACCGCGCCGACGAGTCTTCGAGGTCGACGCGGACGGCGTCTCGCCAGAGCGTCGCCCCCTTCGCTTCGGCCGCCTCTGAACGAGCGTCCTTGGCTTCCATGAGAACGATGGCCGTTTCGAGATCGACCCACGAGGCCACGTGTGAGCCGTCGATCTCGATCCGAAGCTCCAGGGCCTCCTGCTCTCCCATCCGAAGAACCACGTCGCGTTTGCACGTCCGAGTCCGAGTCCGAGTGGCGTCGCAACGCCAGCACGCGATGACTCGTATCCGTGAGCCGGCCCCGAGAGCGGTCTCTTCGATCACACGGTCGTGGTCCAGTCGAAGACTGCGGCAGAGTCCAAGGCTCACGGACGGATCCCATTGCGTAGCCACGTCCTTCAGGGCATCTGGGTCCTCGGTGCCCAGCAGTCGCCACGGGTCTAGGTCGGCGAGTTCGAGGGTCGGATAGGGGGGAGCGACGACTTTCACGGCGTCGACTCTCCTTCCGCGACGACATCGACGGCCACCAGTGCTGAGCGCGGCATGGCCACGCCGAGCTCCCAGGTTCCTTCCTCGACTGCGTCTACCGAGTCGGTATCGTCGAATCGCTCGCCTGACGGGGAGCCCCAGAAAGCTACCCGTGGCTTTCGAGCCCCTCTCGGCGGTGTGGATTCCACTCCTCCCCCGAGGAGCGAGATCGACAGCTTCGCCGTGAGCCGGGATGCGCGGCTTCCTTTGGCGTGGCGCAGCTCCACCTCGAACAGTCGCGTGGGCAGGCCCTCGCCTTGTGAGAATCGTCGGGTGTCGTGGACTCGCACCTTGGGCTTCGGGCCGCGTCGTCGTCCGCCCCCCTTGCCTCCTCCAGCCGAGGAGGCTTCCTGCTCTGGTGAGCTGCCGGCCCCGATGAGCACCTCCCCCAGATGCTCCGCCAGTTCGGCGAGCGGGCCGCCGGCGACCGCGTCCGGTTGCTCACGGTGCGGCTCGATGAACTCCGCGACCTTCTCGTCGATCCGTTTGAACGTGGTCCTCACGAACGTCTTGTGACGTCGGTCGGCGATGATTTCGGGCGACCAGCTATCGTGCGTCGGAGGCTCTGCCCCGGCGAACACGCGATCCATGTCCGGGTCTGCGAGAAAGACTCCCGCGTATCCGATCGTGTCGGAGGGCAACGCAGGGAACTCCTTGTACTCGACGACCAGCTCGGGACGACGAAGCAGCGCGACGTGGTGTGCTCGGGTGTGAATGTCAGGGACCGTTCCTGCTTCTGCGAAGTCGGAGAGACCGGTTCGCTGAGTTGGTGTCCGAACCGCCGCGAACCGGCCCACCCTCCTCTTCGGGCGGAGACAGAACAGCTCTTTGGATGCGTCCCCCGTCTTCTCTGCCTCGCGTACTTGCTGCAGTGCGCGAACAAAGCCGTCGAAGGGAGGTGTGTCCGCGGGCCCTGGCATCGCGACGGTTTTGCCTTCCCAGCTCAGCTCGAATCGCATGCTGGCCTGCTTCTCCCCAGGCCACGGCACCATCTTGGGCCACAGATTCAAGAGCAGTTGCCACGACATGTACTCGAACGCGCGCTCGGGCTCCTCCTCCCAGGGATCGAAGTGGGGTGCCAGGATTCCGATCGTAGTCCCGGTCGAGTTGCGCTCGAACGATGGAAACCCGAGTAGGTCGGCCAGCTGGTCAGCCTGCTCGCCAACGAGTGGATCGACGATCCCGGACTTGGGATCCCGCCGACCCCACCAATGGCGCCCCGTGAGGTTTCGGCCCTCGTGGGAGTAGTGATTGGTGAGTCCCGAGCCCATGAACCGCGACTGCAGGCCGTCATCGGTCCGGCATCGCGTATGCACGAGAAGGGTATGGACCTCGCTGCTCAAGTAGAGGGCCGCCTTGCCGTACCCGAAGGTGCCGCCTCCGCGCGCCTTGTCAGGGGGCGTTCCAATGTTCCGGAAGAAGTCGACGAAGTCTCGAGGCTGGTCCGTACGAAGGCTATCAGCGCGGGTGGGCCCTCCGAGGCCGGATGTGCCGCGGTCGTAGACCGCCAGCATGACGATGCCCTCGCCGTCACGAACCTTGGCGGCACGCTCCCGTAGCGTGTCTCCCAGGGCCGCTGCCTCCGTCACGTCGTAGGCATGGCGAGGTGGCCGTTGCGCGAAGACTGTCTTCTGGAGCGCACCGAACTGCTTCGCGTTCAGCGTCCACCCTTGAAGCCCGAACGTGACCGATGTGGCGCACTCACTCTTGGCATCCCAAGAGTTCTGCGCTGCTTCTCGCACGAGTAGTGAAAGCCGGTCGAGCCGCGGTCGACCCAACTGGTTTCGCATACCCTCCGATGCGATGTTGCCGGTGGCGACGTAGGGCTCAGCCTGCATGTCGAGGGGCTTCACGTTGCCACCAGCTCCTCTCTCAGCTTCTCGACTTCGGCAGCTGACAGTTCGCAGTGCGCCGCCGCGCCGAGATCGATCGAGTAGCTGAGCTGGGAGATGGCCGAGTGGAGAGGCGCGGCAAGCTCGGCTGGAGTCAGCCGAGGGAAGTCTTCTCTGACTTCAAAGACGCTCTCATCGCGTAGGCAGAAGCGGGCCTGCCGAGCCGCGGACTCGCTTGGGTCAACCCCCTGCTTTGCCAGCTTGTCGAGGAGAAGCTCCTGATCCGCACCCATCGAAGCGAGCGATCCCAGTAGCTCCCCAATGTTCTCTCCGTTACTCGCGCGGTCCAGAGTGACGACCGCCAGAGCGAGGCGTCCGCCGGGGGCTGCGACGAGCTGTCGGAGACCGTTGATTCGGACTCGTTGACCGCGTTGGCTTCGCGCCTTCACTTCGATCGCGATTCCGCCCGACTCCAAGTCATGCACCTCTCCGTCTGGTCCTCGCCAGCACCTGGCCGACATCGGGTTGATACGGATGAGCTCGCGCAGCTGTAGGAGCTCGGCGTACACACCAAGTAGCCGTTGCTCACTGACCGGACGGGACGCCCGTGCCAGGAGTTCGCGCCAGTCCGCCAGTGTCTCGGAAGCGCGAGTCGACACGTCGCTCTTACCGTCGAGTCGCGTTAGCAGGTCTTCAGCGACGAGGAGGAACAGCCGTCGGAGCCGCGGAATGCGGCATACCAGATCCACGAAATGCCGCCGCTTCCCGCCGTCCATCAGCTCTCGCGCTTCGACTTGTATTCCCTTGCTTCCCTTGTCCGGCTGGATCTCCTCGTGCGCCTTCGCTGGGACGAGCACATGCCATGTGCCGTCGATTCCACAGCCAGCGAACCAAGGCCCATCGACGTCCCCAATGAAGAGCTCCCGGACCTCGAGACCTTGGTCCTCGATGGGCTTCTCGAGTACATCGAAAGAGCGCTGCAGCGACTTGCGAACCTCAGCCTTCGTCGGCTTCGTCATCCTCGAACTCGTCTTCTTCGTCGAACTCACCAGTGGGCTCGGGGAGCAATACGCGTACGTACTTCTTCCCGATGGGTCGTTCCGACTTGGGAAACTCGAACGCTACCGCCAGGACGTCCTCGGTCGCATCGAGCGGAATACGCGGGTCCGCTGCTTTAGTCGCCTGCTTTTCACTAGGCTTCGAGTTCTTTGAAATGGGATATAGGACGAGAAGAGGGGGGTCTTCAGGTCCGCGTTTCTTGCGTCCATCAGGCAGGCCTGCTCGGAAGTCCATCTGTGTGGAAACCGTGCCTACGGTTGCATGTGTGTCCTCGGATCGCGTGGGTTTCCGACGAGAACGGTTCAGGAGGTTGACCTCGAGCCCGCCGATCTCTCGAACGCCTGCCACCTGGTCTTCGTGACGACGGCCAGACAGTACGACCGTCCAAGAACTCAGGCCACCGTACTCGATCTCCGATTCGATGTAGGAAGTCAGTGCGTCGCTGGTAAGGTCGACCAGCCGAGGGTGGAAACGATAGCGGCGGACGAAGTCGATGACCTTTTCGGCGGGGACACCCGTCCATACATATCGTCCTCCCAAGCGCTCGTTGTGAGGGCCGAGGGATTCGATGAGGGAATCTGCGGCGTCAATGTTGTTGCTCAAAAGGTCGCGGTCCACCCTCTCGTATATATGTGTTTGTCTTGTCGTTCCACTGTAGGAGATGTCGCATTCCTCGGCGTGGTGCATCTTCAGGGAGTTGGTGACAGCGAGGCTCGGGTGAACACGGATTCGCACTCCGAACTGCTCTGGGGTCATGTCCTGTGTTTCATACTTCCGTATGTCCTCACGGATCTCCGCCTCGACAGTCGCGAGTTGGAAGAACGCCTCCTTGAGCTCGTTGGACATCCAGATGCGAGGCAGATCCTCGTACCCAAATCGATACCCAAACCATCGGCCCATCTGAAGTAATGTGTCGTACGCGGAAGCGGAGCGAACGAAGTAGCTAACCGTGAGACCCTCGAGAGTGAGGCCGCGAGAAAGTGTGTTGCCTCCGATGGCTATCTGTGTTCTTGGAGTGTCGTCGTATACAAGGCGATCGAGGCTAGATCCGTGCTCTGCGATGACGGATGCTTCATCGAGAACGCTTCGGAGAAACGGGTGTAGCTCTTCGAATGATGTTTTCTTCCGACTGAATACCTCAGCTGGAACGCGGCGGCATTCCCTCTCCCATAGGTCTTCTAGTTCGCTGATGACCTTCTTGTTCCGTGAGGCGACACGGCTGCGGAGAACAAGCCAAGCATCCTCGACCTCGCGCTGCAGTTTGTCGTGCGAGTCTACGTACAATGTTGTGTGGATAAGCATGGACTCGTGCGAGCGAGGTGCACGAGCACGCCTCGCCGCACAGGTCAGAAGGAAGTAGCGAATGGCTTCGTCCAAACTGGGTGGAACTGAGGCCTCGAAGGATGCTCGGTCAGAGGTGCCTTTGGGGCGAACGAGAGAAATGTCCTCATCGGGAACTTCTCGGATCATGTCCAGTTCGGCGTTCCGCACGTCCTCGACGTCTGACTCATCCATCGGTAGCTTCTCGCGACCGAAGAGGCGCTCTGCGCCGAAGTAGCCGGGAGGGCGGGGCAGTTCGACGATGAAGTCTTTGGGGTAGAGGTCGTCGCCCTTTGGGTTGACGAGGACATTCGCGAACGGTGTCGCCGTGTAGCCGATGTATGCGGCTTTGGGTAGCGTCCCGATGATGCCGAGAAGAAGCTTGTTGATCGCTGTCCGCTCGTTCGGGTTCTTGTGAGCGTTCAGTCCAGCCTGGTCCGCTTCGTCGTCTATGATGAGAGTGGGGCAGTCGCTGAGGATCCGATCGCTGCCTTGGTCCAACCACTTTCTCAGTCGTCTCAATACGTGAGCGTTCTTCTTTGCGACGCAGAGGATCCGCATCCGGCTGTGGTCGGAAAGGAAGGCGTCTGTATTTCCGGTTGTAGAGGCTCGAAAGTCTTCGCTCTCTGCGGTAAGCGATACCCATAGAGTTCGGTTGAGATCCTGTAGCTCCGCCGATAGGCGTCGTTGAGTCTGTTGTCGAAGAGTGTTGTGGACTCCTGCGAGGACGATGAATAGTCGGTATCCAACGTCCGCCGCTTTGGCGATTAGTGCTGTGTAGTTCGCCGTCTTTCCGCTTTGGACGTGGCCGACGACCAGTCCTCGGGTGTCGATCTCTCCCATGCCAGCAGGCTGCATATGCGAGAGGATCTTCGTCGTGGACCGGTTAATCGAATCGACCGTCGCAGCAGGCCAGCCCTTGTCCTCTCGAAGATACTTCTCGAGAGCGGGCCAGCACTTGTCGCCGGGCTGTGGACCGGCGTACCAGGCGCGGAGCCCTCGGTGGATGACGGGTGGGTCGTCCATTCTTCGAATACGACCCGCCCGCTCCTCGAACACCCGGAAGGCAGCCTTGGCGTCGGCCTGAGGAATTCCCATCTCTACCAAGTGGTCGTAGGCATCACTTGGTGTCTGCCCCCCGCGGACGGTCAGCGCGAGCATTTTGACGAAAGGTTCGAGCGTCTTCTGGTTCGTATTGGCCACCCCAACTCCCCATGCCGATTAGTCGCCAGATGGTGAAGGCTCGGATGGTACCGAGACGACGCGTATTGATCGAGTCTGACTGTTTTCTTTCCCGTGTTTGGGGGAGGCGAGCGGCGTGCGGGGTCATCCCGCCCGAGGCAGCAGGGCGTCTGCCAGGTCCCAGCACTTCTCCAGGAGCGGCTTCGCGTGCGGGGTGCGGAGGCGGTCGCTCGCGTTGTGGAGCTCGACCGTGCGGCCTGCGAGCTCGATGCGGAGGCGCTCTTCGCCCATGGCGTAGAAGTCGCCCTGGACGAGCTCTTGCTCCTCTTGCCGGACGGCGGCGGCGAGGGGGCGGAGGACGTCGAGGTCGGCCTCGGAGAGGGGGGCCTTCGCGTGGCGGGTCTGGCCGCCTACGCGGCGCTCGATCTCGAGCGTGCCGGCGCCGAGGTCGATGAGGACGCGGTGGGTGACCCAGCTGCTCGCGACAATCGCCTCGATGCGCTCCTCGCTCACGCGAGCAGCCTATCCGCGGCCGCGGCCGCTGCGCAGGAGCCAGTCGAAGAGCGGCGTGCTGATGCCGAAGGAGTGGCCCTCGCCGCCGGGGGCGTGGTGGCGGAGGTGGTGGGCGCGGAGCGCGCGCAGGAGGCGACCGCCGCGGGGCCCGTGGTGGATGCGGTGGTGGATCGCCTCGTAGGCGAGGTAGGCGAGGAGGCCGCCGGCGAAGGCGACGGGCCAGCGCGCGAAGAGCGGGCGGACGATCGCCGCGAGGGCGAGCATGGCGAGGGCGGCCTGCCAGGGGGTGGCGGCGAGCCGGCGCGGGTCGTCGGGCGTGAGGTGGTGGTGCTCGTGGACGAGCAGGCGGAAGCCGCGGGCGCGCTCGCCGTCGCCGGGGAGGTGGAAGAAGAAGCGGTGCATGGCGTACTCGAGCGCGGCCCAGAGGAGGGCGCCAGCGAGGGCCGGGCCGAGGTCGGCGAGGCGCAGCGGGCGCGCGGCTTCGAGGGCCCAGGCGAAGGCGGGGCCGGCGAGCACGCAGAGCGCGAGCGGGTGCGAGCGGGTCAAGGCCTCGGCCCAGCCGGCCCGGAAGAGGCGCACGCGCGCGCCCTTGCGGGGGCGGAGCGGGCCCTCGAGGGCCTGCCGGGCGGCGTCGGTGAGCACCTCCGCAGTATGGGGGCGACGGGAGGGGGCGCCCACGGGCGCGTGGGATGTCGCCGAGTGGGGGCCCCGACGCCCGCGTGATAGGCTCTCGGATCGGAGGGCACCGCTGGAAGCCGAGCGAAAACAGGCGGATTCGACCGCTCCCGGGCCTGACGAGGCGTCGGGGGAGGCGGCGCCGAGCGCGGTGGCTCCCGAGGTGTCGGCCCCGGGCGAGTCGGGCGCGTCGAAGGAGGCCGCCGCCGCGGCGTCGGGTCCGCGTCCGCGCGCGAGCTCGCCGGTGGCGCTCGCCACGACCGCGCTCGGCACCGGCGAGGACGGGCCGGCGCCGCCGCGCATCGTGCGCGAGGACGAGGAGGACGAGGGCCCGGACCCGATGATCGGGCAGGTGCTCAGCGGCCTCTACAAGGTCGAGGGGCAGATCGGCGAGGGCGGCATGGGGCGGGTCTACATGGCCGTCCACATCCACCTCGACAAGCCCTTCGCGGTGAAGGTCCTCTCGGAGCGCGTCGCCGCGAACAAGACGGCCGTCGACCGGCTGCTCCAGGAGGCCAAGGCCGCCAGCAGCATCGACCACGACAACATCGTCGACGTCGTCAGCTTCGACGCGACGGACGAGGGGCGCGTCTTCCTCGTGATGGAGATGCTCGAGGGGGTCAGCCTCGCGGACCTCGTCGACCAGGGCCCCATGCGCCTCGAGCGCGCCCTGCCCATCGCCTACCAGGTCTGTCAGGCCCTCGAGGCGGCGCACCAGCGGGGCATCATCCACCGCGACCTCAAGCCCGAGAACGTCTTCATCTGCCGCAAGCAGGACGCGGACTTCGTGAAGATCCTCGACTTCGGCATCTCGAAGGTGAAGACGGCGGAGACGGAGCAGGTGCGCATGACGCGCACGGGGCAGCTCGTCGGGACGCCGCTCTACATGTCGCCGGAGCAGGCGCGGGGCGAGACGGATATCGACCACCGGGCGGACATCTACGCGCTCGGCGTGATGCTCTACGAGATGATCTGCGGGCGGCCGCCCTTCGAGGGGGGCAACTACTTCCAGCTCCTGTGGAAGCACGGCAACGAGACGCCGCAGCCGCCGAGCGTGCACGTGGACGGCGTCCCCGAGGGGGTCGAGGCGGCGCTCATGAAGGCGCTCGCGAAGGACCCGGCGGACCGGCCGCAGAGCATGGCGGAGCTCGAGGCGATGCTGGTCGCCGCGGCGCCGGAGATCGGCGTGGCGCCCTCGCGG
>CALDQK010000978.1 GCA_937911525.1 uncultured bacterium | reverse complement strand
CCCACCAGGATCACGTCGGGGTCCTGGCGCAGGGCGGCCACCAGCGCGGTGTGGAAGTCGGGCACGTCGGTCCCGACCTGGCGCTGGTTGATCAGGCAGCGCTGGGGCGTGTGCAGATACTCGATCGGGTCCTCGATCGTGATCAGGTGCCCGCCGCGCTCGCGGTTGATCCGGTCGAGCAGGGTCGCGAGCGTCGTCGACTTCCCCGAGCCGGTCGGCCCCGCGACCATCACCAGCCCGCTCTCCAGCTCGCAGAGCTCGCTCAGCCGCTCGGGCAGGCCGAGCTGCTCGAGGCTCTGGAAGGAGTCCTCCAGGCGGCGGAGCGCGACCGAGAGCTCGCCCTGGCGGCGGGCGACGTTGTAGCGGAAGCGGGCCCCGGCGCTGCTGAGCGCGCCGTCGGCGATCCCGGTCTTGGCCAGCGCCGAGCGGCCGTGGTCGCCCACGAGGGCCTCGGCGAGGGCCGCGACCTCCTCCCCGCTCAGGGGCTCCGCGCCGGCGACGGGCGCGAGGTCTCCGTGGACGCGCAGGTAGGGCGCGACCCCGGGCACGAGGTGCAGGTCCGAGGCGTCCTGTTCGACGCAGAGGCTGAGCAGCTCCTCGAGCGTCACTCGGGCGCCTCCTCCGGCAGCACGACCAGCGTCCAGCGCGCCGGACCGCCGTCGGCGGGGGTCGCCTCCAGGTCGAGGGCGACGGGGACGGCGCACACCGCCTCGCGGCGCGCGGCGATCTCCTCGAGGGCGGCCAGGGTCACCAGGTAGGGCCCGCGGAAGCGGATCGCGCGCAGGCCCTTGGTCGCGGCCGCGTTCTTCGGCGGCTGAGGCTGACTGACCCGCGGCGAGGGGCGACGCGCGCGGCGCGGGCCCGTGGGCTGGGTCGGCGCCTGACCCAGGGTCAGGCAGCGGTGGCGCGAGTCGCGCAGCGAGGGGGGCAGCTGCTTGCCCTCGGGCAGCTGGCTGGCCTCGAGCTGCAGCCCGTGGCGGCGCAGGAGCCGGGTCAGCTCGGACTCGACGGTGGTGTGCTCGGCGGCGTGGGCGTGGGCGTCGCGCGCCTGGCGGCGGAGCGCGTCGCGCTCGCCGCGCAGCGCGGCCACCTCGCGCTCGACGCGGGCCAGGCTCTGGCGCTGGCCCTGGAGCGGGATCGTGACGTGGGAGCGCGCGTGTTCGAGCTGGCCAATCGCCTTGTCGAGCTTGCCCTGGGGCTCGGGGACGAAGAACCACACGTAGCCGACCACGATCACCAGCGAGGGGATCAAGAGCTGCAGCACGCGCTCGCGCTCGTTGGCCCCGCTCACCGCTTGCCGCCGGGCGTCGTCTGGGGGAGGGGCGGCGTGTCCTCGAGCCGGAGCACGAAGGACCAGGGGCCGCCGTCCTGGCGCTGGTAGAGCGCCTGGGTGTTGGGCGGCGAGACGCGCCAGTAGCTGCCAGCGAGCCCCTCGGCCAGGCTGCGCGCCAGCTCGGCGGGCGCGCCGGGGTCGTCGGCCAGACCCTCGACCGAGCACACTGCGCCCGTGTCGCGGATCCGCTCGACCACGAGCGACTCGGGCGCCCGCGCGAGGAGCCGCAGCAGGTTCACGTGGCGGTCGGTGTGCTGGCCGCACACGCCGCGATAGCTGGAGAGCGCCACGCGGAGGGTCTCGACCTCTTGCCCGATCTCGGCGCGCTCCGCGCGGAGCTCCCGCTGGCGCTTCTGCAAGCGGGCCGCCTCGGCGGCGGGGGCCTCGCGCGCCTTCAGCTCGGCCTGAACCGCGTCGAGCCGGCCCGCGAGCCATTCGCTGTGCCCCGCGCAGGCCGCGATCGCGAGGGCCGCCAGAACCAGGGCCAGCGCGAGCCGCGCGCCGCTGGACATGGGCTGGGCGACGGGGCGCACCAGGGGCACGCTGGCCTGGGGCGCGCGGAGCACGTCGCCCCAGCCGCGCAGCCAGGTTTGGCGCTTGGCGACGTCGTCCAGCTCGAAGCGCGAGACCTCGGGCTCGGCCTCGCCCAGGTCGCGTCCGTGCAAGGCCAGGACCTCGCGGTGACGCCCTTCCTCGGCGGGGAGCGTGGGCGCGGGCGGGCGCCCGGGGTCGATCTCGAGGTCCAGCTCGGCGCCGGCCCCGTGGAGGTCGAAGGTCAGCTCCTCCCACAGCTCGAGCCGCGCCCAGGGCGCGCCCGCGGGCGCCCCGTTGAGCGGGCGCGGCAGGCCGCCCGGGTGGAGCAGGCCGCCCAGGCGCGCCCCGGCGCGGGTCACGACGTCCTCGACCGCGCGGACCTGGAAGGCCGGGGCGAGGGTCACCCAATAGCGCCGCTCGGCTCCGCCGCCGGGGAGGGGCTGGAAACCGAGCGCGCTCTCGCCCGCGCTGGTCCCGGTCAGGGCCTCGACCTCGAAGGTCAGCGCGGTCGAGAGCTCGGCGGGGGAGGCGTTCAGCGCGGCGGCGGCGGGGAGCTCGACGGTCTGCGACCAGAGGTCGCTGGCGAGCACGTAGACGTCCTTGGCCGGCTTGGCGTCGCCGGCGCGGAGCGCGGCGTCGACGAGCACGGCCAGGTCGTCGACCTCGGGCCGCTCCTGGTCGAGGAGCTCGAGGAGCTCGCCCGAGGAGGCACGGTCCGCCCGCACCAGGCGATCGCCGGTGATCAGCACCAGGGTCTGTGCGGGGCGACGGGCCATGGCTTAGGGGATGTCCAGAGTCTCGGAGTGCCCACCGGGAAGCACCACGATTCGTTTGACTTCGCTTCGGTTCGTAGCCGATCCCAGAGTTGCCATGGTCAGCCCATTGCCTTGGTAAGCGCGGATTGCGCGCGCTCCAATCGTGCAAGCGAGGCTGCTGAAGGTCGTCGAACTCGTGCTTACCGAGATCGGACCGGAATTGATTGCGGTGACTACACCGGCACTGGGGACATACAGCACGACTATGACCGTGTCTCCGTTGGCGGGATCGAGAGTCACCGTTCCGCCAACGGAGGAATCAACACGGTTGCTGGCGGGAGTGGCGGTGACTCGTAGGTCAACGCCCAGGTCATTGTCGTAGGTGCCCGGCGGAGTCAGGTCACGAGTGTTGTTCTGTCCGTAGCTGAAGATCGCCTCGACAGGCTGCCCTGCTGTGACCAACGTCACCCGATCAGCCTGTAGCAGGTTCAGTGCTCTGCCCCAACCGTCCAAGAGGCGCGACGACCCCGGCGCTAGCCGAAGGTAGGGACCACGCCAGCCTGTCCCGAGCTCTACCTCCGAGTCCTCGGTGGCTTGTCGTAGCGCATAGGCCGGAATTGCCTCTGGCCTCCACAGTTCGCTCAATTGCGTCGCTGGGTCAGTGCCGATTGCGTTTGGCAATCTGCCAACGTCGGAAACGAACCCTGTAACTAGGACTTCCCCACTAGGGGACCGGAGGGAATCTGGCCCAATGATGGCGTCTTCGAGATTGCGTACGGTCCGCTGCGTGGCGTCGAAGCGCCCTTGCTGCACGAGGCCCTCGGTGCTGCGCAGGGCAACGGAGGCTACGGCCACCAGGATCAGGAGCACGACCACGAGCTCCACCAGGGTTAGCCCGCGCCGGCTCATGGCGTGTCCGCTGTGCTGAGGAAGAGCACCCGGTCATCGCCGCGACCGCTCGCGTCGAGGTCGGCGGGCGTGAGGGCGGTGGGCGAGCAATCGATCACGCCGTTGGGGCCGGCCGAGACGAGGCGCGCGTTGAGCTCATTCTCGTCGGCGTTCGCGCCGGAGGTCGGGATCTGAAGCACGATCGGACGGGCCCAGCCGTCGAGGACCGCGGGGTCTCCGGTGGTGCCGTAGGCGACCGTGAAGGTGCCTTGGACCGTGTAGGTCGCGCCCTGCTGGCGCAGGTAGGGGCCGCGCCAGCCAACCTTCGCCACCGGGTCGAAGGCCTGGTCCATGGCGGGCATTCGCAGCAGGTCGGCGATCGTCGCGGGGAGTCGCCCGTCGGGGCGGTCGCTCTTGTAGCCGGGGCCCTCCGCGCCCCCGAGGATCGCCTCGCGGATCCGCACCAGGCTGACGTCGGTCGCCTTCTGCGCGGCGTCCTGCCCCTGGCCGGCGGTCATGGTGACCGCGACCCCGGCCACCGCGGCCAGGATCAGCAGCACGACCAGGAGCTCGACCAGGGTGAAGGCGCGACGGCTCACGACGGGGTTCCTCCCGCGGGCGCGACGTGCCCGCAGACCAAGCCCCCAGTGTGGCGCAGGGCGCCCGCGCTCCTCAAAGCCTGAGGAGCTTGACGAGCGGGCGCCCTCCCCGACGGGTCGGCTACTGGTTTCGCGACTCGTAGTAGACCTGCAGGTGGGTGCCCGCGCCGGCGATCGAGCCGTCGGCGGGCTCGACCTTGAACACGCCCAGCGGGCGCGCCTTGGCCAGCGGGTTGCCGCTCGCGTCGAGGATCTGGAAGGCCACGAACAAGCGCAGGTAGGCGGCGGCCGGCTGCAGCTCGCCCTCGAACACGACCGGGGCGTCGGTGATCACCTCGTTGACCATTTCGTTCAGGCGCCCGATCCCGAGCGCCACGACCTTCTCGGAGCCCGAGAAGCCGAAGACGCTGTTCGGGACGACCGCGATCGGCATGTTGTTGGCCACGGTCGTCGGCGTCGGAGTCGCGCCGCCTGCGTAGGGCAGGAAGGTCGCGTCGAAGGTGCCCGCGCTCGAGTCGAAGTTGTAGACCGTCGTGATCCCCGCGTCGGTCAGGACCTGCGCCTCGGCAGCGCTGGCCAGGGTGCCGGGGGTCAGGGCCGGGGTCACACCGGTGTCGGTCAGCGAGGCCGGCAGGCCGGTCCCGGCGCCGCCTACGACGTCGATCAGGTTGTCCCAGTTGTTGGGCATCCGGCCCTTGTTGGCCTCGAAGAGCGCCAGGGCCTTGGCGGTCTCTTGCATCGAGGACGCCGTCGTCGCCCCGTGGGCGCGCTCGCCGTAGCCGCTCAGGCGCGGGACGATGATCCCCGCCACGGCGGCGAGGACGAGCAGGACGATCGTGAGCTCGATCAGGGTCAGCGAACGCTGGATACGACGCAGGGTCATGGATTCCTCCGGAGTGTTGAGGGCCAGTAATACGATCCTGGAGATCGTAGTACTGGCGCCCGCACGTTCTAGAGGAACCCCGCGGCCAAGGCCAGGGGGAGATCGCGACTACGCTAAGTCTTGGCCCGTCGAGCCCATCGAGAGCTCGGCGTGCAGGACGCCCTTCTGCTTGCGGATCGAGTCGGCCAGGCCGCGGATCTCGCTGGCCCGGCCCTTCACGATGATCACCTCGGCGCAGAGGTCGTGGCTGAGGTGCACGTGCGTGGTCGCGAGCACCTGCTCGTGGTGGTCGTGCTGGAGGTCGGTCAGCTTCTCGCCCAGCTGCCGCGCGTGGTGGTCGTAGACGAGCGAGATCGTGCCGATCGCCTCCTCGTCCGCCTCCCAGGCCTCCTCGACGAGTCGGGCCCGGATCAAGTCGCGGATGAACTCGGAGCGGTTGCCGTAGCCGCTCTGCTCGACCAAGGCCTCCAGCTTCTCGAGCAGCGCCTGCTCGAGGGAAATGCTCACCCGGACCAGCTCCGACACGTCGCGCCTCCTCGTGGGGAGGCCGATCATACGGGCGCAGCCGCGGCGCCGAGGCGCCGCGGCTGAGCCGAGTCGAGTGCTGGCCGGAGGGCAGCATTACCCCTGGCGGTTCTCGTAGAACTCGGCCAGGTGGGCACCGACGCTCTTCAGCTCGCCGCTGTCCGGCTCGAGGGCGTAGACGCCCACGTAGCGGGCCTTCTCGCCGTCGACGTTGTAGATCACGACGAAGCGGAGGTAGACGTTCTCCGGGTTCTCGCCGCCCTCGGGGAAGTGGACGGGGGCGTCGGTGATCACGTTGTTGATCATGGTGCTGCGGGCGCCGAGGCCGAACACCGCATAGGTCGCGGTCGGCAGGCCGAGGCTGGTCTGCGCCGCCGCGGTCAGGGTGGCGACCTCGTCCGTGCTCGCGGCGGTCAGGTTGATCGTGCCCGCAGCGGCGTAGGGGTTGAAGGTCTTGTTGTCCGCGGCGTTGTCCAGGTTGTGGATCGTGGTGATCCCGGCCTCGACCAGGGAGGCCGCCGTGGTCGCGGTCAGCGCGGTCGGGGCGAAGGGGTTCGTCGCAGCGGCGTCGACGAGGAAGTTGGCGACGGTGTTGTCGCCGTCGTTGATCAGGTTGTCCCAACCGCTCGGCATGGAGCCGTTGTTGGCCTCGAAGAGGGCGATGGACTTGCTGATCTCCTGCACGTTGGCGGCGCCGGCCGAGCCGTGGGCCTTGCCGGTGTAGCCCGTCAGGCGCGGGACGAGGATCCCCGCCACGGCGGCGAGGACGAGCAGGACGATGGTCAGCTCGATCAGGGTCAAGCTGCGACGAATGCGGGTCAGGGTCATGGGAGTGCTCCAGTGGGAGTTGGGGTTTCGGTGGGCTCGGCGCAGGCCGAGCGGAGTGAAAGACAGAGTGTTCGAGTCGATAGTCAAAGGGTCCTCGTGAGCGATCACCGGCCTGGGCACACACCCACGCCGGAGAGCCCGCGCGGAAGCGGGCTCGGGGAGATCAGCTCAGAGGACGGGGGGCGCGCGGGGCGCCGACTCGCGCGGGGGAGCGCGGGCCGGCGTCTGGCGACGCGGGGCTGCGCGCAGGGTGCGCGCGGGAGCGACGGCGAGGAGCCGCGGCGCCGGGTCGACGCTGAGCTGACGGTCGTCGCTGGCGAAGAGGCAGACCGCGCAGGGCCCCTCTTC
This sequence comes from uncultured bacterium, assembly GCA_937911525.1. GTDB lineage: Bacteria > Planctomycetota > J058 > J058 > J058 > NORP233. The sequence goes on along the minus strand of CALDQK010000978.1, from coordinate 4,955 downwards.
GCTCTCAGCGTCTTCGTCGCTCAGGCTTGGGCCGAGCTCGCCGCCCCACTCGACCGACGCGCAGGCGAGGTCGTGCTCGAGGGCGTGGGCGGCTCGCAGGGTCCACGAGCCCGCCAGGAGGAGCGCGAGGAAGAGCAAGAGCAGCGCCCGCGTGGGGCGCGCCATCAGCTCGCGCAAGTGCTCGTGGCGGTGGTTCGACACGCCCATAGAGTGACCGCGCCTTGCGAACGAGTCAAGGCGGAAGTCCTTCTGGAACAATGTTTTACGCTTGATTGATCGTTGAAGTGTTTGAAGGGTGTTCGGCGGCTGGGGTTGCGCCGAGCTCGTAAAGCGTTGCGAACAAAGGCCCGCTGCGCGGGTATCGTGACGCCATGTCTCGTTCCCAGGAAGCCGCTCGGAGCCGCGCCTCGTGAGCCCCCTCGTCGGGCTCGGGCTCTCGCTGGCCCTGGTGATCGGCGGCTACGTGCTGGCCCAGCACCTCGAGCAGCGCGAGCGCCTGCGCAGCTTCCTGGACGGCTTCGTGCTCGTGATGGTCGCGGGGCTGTGCCTGCTCTTCATCCTGCCGCACGCGTTCTCAGCGCTGGGCGGTTGGGCGGTGGGGCTGATGGCCCTGGGCTTCCTCGTCCCGACCCTCAGCGAGCGCTTCCTGCATCGCCACGAGGGCGAGGGGCCGCCGGTGTTCCTCACGGTCGCGCTCTTCGCGCTCGGCGCGCACTGCGCCCTCGACGGCGCGGTCCTGGCCGAGAGCGGGGCCCACGCCCACGGCGCGCACGACCACGCGCACGGGCACGAGGCCAACGAAATGGCCGCCATGCTCGCGATCCTGGTCCACCGCCTCCCGGTCGGGCTCTTCCTCGGCAGCACCGTGCGCCAGCTCGCGGGCAAGCGCTGGGGCCTGGTCGCCCTGGCCGTGGTCCTCGGCTCGACGGTCGGCGGACACGTCCTGCACGAGGTGCTCGAGGCCTGGGCTCAGGCCACCAGCGCGGGCGTGCTCAACGCGCTCCTCGCCGGCGGCCTGCTCCACGTGGTGGTCGGACACGGGGCCGACTCCCCCAAGCACCAGGCCGCCGCCCGCCAGAGCTCGGCCTTGGGCGCGCTGCTCGCCGCCGCCCTGTTCCTGGTGGTGCCCCTCGAGCTGCCCCAGCCCCTGCGCGTCAGCCTGGTCACGGCCTACCACCTGTTCTGCGAGAGCGCGCCGGCGATCCTGCTCGGCTTCCTCGGCGCGGGCCTGCTCTCGCTGGTCAGCCAGCACAAGCTGGCCTCCTTCATGACCGGCAAGACGGCGCTCGGCAGCGCCGCGCGCGGCGTGGTGTTCGGCCTGCCGATCCCGATCTGCTCCTGCGGCGTGGTCCCGCTCTACCGCGGGCTGATGCTGCGCGGCGTCCCCGCCGCCGCCGCGGTGGCCTTCCTGATCGCGACCCCCGAGCTGGGCCTCGACTCGATCTTCCTCTCCTTCCCGCTGCTGGGCTGGAAGATCACCGCCCTGCGCTTCGCCAGCGCCGTGGTCCTGGCCCTGGTCGCCGGTAGCGCGGTCGCCTGGCTGACCCGCAAGGACGCGCCGGTCCCGCCCGATCCGGTCGAGAGCGGCCGCTTCCTCGCCGCGAGCGCGACGCCGGCCCGGGTGCGCGTGTGGCGGACCTTCGTCGAGTCCCTCGACGAGCTCGGCCCCTGGATGGTCGCCGGGATCGCGGTCGCCGCCGCGATCTATCCCCTCCTCGACGAGGCGACCGTGGCCGGCGTCCCGAGCGCGGCCCAGGTCCCGCTCTTCTCGCTGATCTCGGCCCCGATCTACCTCTGCGCGGCCTCGGCCACGCCCGTCGCGAGCGTGCTCCTGGCCAAGGGCGTGGCGCTCGGCGCCGTGATCACGTTCTTGTTGACCGGCCCCGCGACCAACATCACGACCTACGGCGCCCTGCGCGGCTTCCACGGGCGCAAGACGACCTTGCTGCTGCTGGGGGTGATCCTGAGCGCGACGATCGCGCTCGGCCTGGTGCTGAACCTGGTCGTGCTGCCCTTGCCCGCGCTGAAGGTCGGCGCCGAGCACCAGCCCCACGCGCTCCAGCTCGCCTCGGCCTCGCTCTTCGTGGCCTTCCTCGTCTACTCCCTCTTCCGCCAGGGTCCCCGCGGCTGCCTGCAGCGGCTCGGGATCGGTCACACCCACGCCGAGCACGACCACGGCGACCGCGCGGGCGGTCACGCCCACGACCACGCCCACGAGGGCGGGCACGACCACGCCCACGCCCGCGAGCCCGAACCCAAGGCCGGCGGCTGCTGTAGCGGAATCGCGACCTGCGCCAGCGAGCCGGCGCCGCCCGCGCCCGCGGCGCCCGAGACGGCGCCGCACAGCCACGAGCACGAGCACGAGCACGGGCGCGGAGGCGAGTAGTGGAGCCGCCTTGGGGCTACACCCGGCTCCCAGACGGCTCTGTCGAGGGCTTCCACGAGGACCGCAGGGCAGACCTGGCTCGCGCGCGCTGGCAGCACAAGTTCTCGAAGGTCCACAGCTCGTGCTTCTTCCTCCTGGTCCTGGTGGGCGCGCTCGTCTCGCTGAAGCCCTATTTGCTCGTCGCGGTCGTGGTCGTGGGCGCCTTCGCGGGCGCGAGCTTTCTGGCGCCTGCCCCCCCGGCTCGCTGGCGGGAGTTCGCGCTGAGCGAGGAGAGCGTCCTGCGCTACTCCGGCGGCAAGACGAGCGAGGAGCGCTTCGACCCCGCCCAGCTGGAGATCGAGCGCACTTCGCTGGGGTGGAGCGTCCACCACCTGGGGCGCCCCCTCGGTCCGCAACGGTCCACTCGCCCTGAGGCAGCGCGAGACCGCGCCTTCGTGCTGGACCACTTCGGCTGCGAGGACCCCGAGCCAAAGCCGCTGCGCCTGAAGGACCGCGAGGGCGCGCTCCAGTGCACCTACTGCAGGGACACGATCGAGGGCCCGCCGCTGCGCTGCGGCACCTGCAGCGCAGCGGTCCACTCCGAGTGCGCCGAGGAGCAGCCGGCCTGCACCACGGTCGGCTGCGGCGGCCACTTCCTGACTCCCCTGACGCGGGTCCGCGTAGAGTCCTGAGGTGAGCACGCGCGACGGCTACACCCCCGACGAGAAGGGCTGGCTCTACGGAGTCTGCGAGCTGCCGACCCGGATCACCCCGGCGACCCGCTCGCTGATGGTGGCCTTCCTCTCCTCGCTGCCGGTGGTGTGCCTGCTGGGGAACATGGACGTGCTGCGCAGCCAGCGCGGCAGCGCCTGGGGCGCCCTCTTGATCCTGCTCTACGTGCTCGGCGCGATCGGGCTGATGTTCGGCGGGATCCGCGCCAAGGAGGGGATCCGCAGCGCTGAGCAGAACCGCTACTGGATCTCGCCGCTCGAGCGTCGCTTCTCCTGCACGGGCGAGGCGGAGCCCCAGCCCTTCCGGCCCGAGCAGCTGCGCGTCGCCCAGATCTGCGACGTGCTCGATCGCTACGCGGTCCTGCACCACGAGGTCCCGGTCGGGCCAGCGCGCTGGACCGAGGCCGAGGCGGAGGAGGACCTCGCCTTCCTCCAGGCCGAGTGTCGCGAGCCCCTCCAGATCTCGGTCCGGGAGGCGGAGCCCGCAGAAGAGGGCCCCGAGGTCGAGGTCGAGCCGGAGACGACCTGCCCCTACTGCCACGACGGGCTGAGCCAGGGCGGCCTCTCGGCCTGCCACGAGTGCGGGACGCTCGTGCACGCCGAGTGCGCGGCCGAGCTCTCCCGCTGCACGACCCTCGGCTGCGGGGGCAGCTTCCGGCGCGTCCGCGCTCGCCGCGTGTCCTCGTGAGCGAGCCCGACTTCGCGCGCTACGCGGAGGCCCTCGCCCACGAGGCGGGGACCGCGCCCGCCGACCTCCTCGCCGAGCTGCGCGAGGAGTGGGCCTGGCGCACGGCCCCCAAGCACCTCGAGCGCTACGCCGCAGGCTGCCCCGCGTCGGGCGCCACGCCCGTCGACTACGCCCTGCGTGACCTCGCCTTGCCCACCGGCGCGCGCGCGCTGGCGGGGATCCACTTCTTCGGGCTCGACCCCAGCCAGCCCTTCGTCGGCGTGCGCGCCTGGACGGGCGGCGAGGTCGCCGCGCTGGCGGCCGAGCTGGCGCGCGAGTTCGCGCTCTTCCGCCCGCAGCGGATCCAGCTCTTCCTCGGCGCCGACGAGGCGCCCACGCCGGAGGCCGTCGTGGACCAGCACCTCCTCGTCGGCGAGCTGAGCGAGCTGCGCGCGAGCGCTCCGGCGAGCGAGGCGCTGGAGCTCGCGGCCGGGGAGGACCCCGCCGAGCTCGCCGCCTGGCTGGCCGAGCGCTACGCCGAGGTCCACGCCGCGCGCCCCGAGCTGGCCGCGCGCGTGACCCCCGCCGACGCCGAGGACCTCGGCGAGTGCGCCGAGGCCGGCGCGCTCTTCGTCGCGCGGCGCGCCGGCGAGCGGGTCGGGCTCTTCGCGGCCCGCGCGGGCTCCTGCCTGGGCCACCGCGGCGCCGAGGTCGTCGAGGAGCTGATCGCCCCGCGCTGCTGGGGCCAGGGGCTCGGGATCGCGCTCCAGCGCGCGGCCCTGACGCGCCTGCCGGACGAGCTCGGCCCCACGCTGTGGGGCACGATCGACGGGCGCAACCACGCGTCCCGCAGGACGGCTCTCAGGGCGGGTCGCAGGGTCGGTGGGGCGTGGTGGTTCGTCCCTTGTGACGGGCGTTGAGGTCGAGCTAGCTGGGCGCGGGCTCACGGGACGAAGGCGAGAGGGCGTAGGTCCCGTCCGGCATCAGCCACCAGGGCGGAGAGGAGACCTGGGAGAAGTGAGCGGCCGGCGCGAGCGGCCCCTTCATCTGGCCGCGCTCCACGCCATGTATGAACCCGTTGGCGGCGCTATGGAACTCATAGTTCCGCTTTTCGGTGGCCCGCTTCGCGGGCCTCGTCGCCTGCGGCGACATGAAATCGCTCGGACAGGCCTGCACGAGCCCTCGACGCTCC
>CALDQK010000977.1 GCA_937911525.1 uncultured bacterium | reverse complement strand
CGGCCGCGCCTACGGCTGGTTCGGCACCGAGTCGCTCCACCTCGGCGACAGCCAACTGACGACCCTCTCCGTCCTGGCCAACTTCACGCCCTACACCAACACCGGCCTCTTCGTCGAGGTCGAGCTGCTCGAGGGCTTGAGCTACATGCAGTACTTCGGCAACGGCGCCGAGGTCGTGATCGACAACAACGACGCCAAGACCTTCGGCGGGCGGCTCAGCTACGAGCCCACGGACACGCTCTCCTTCGCGCTGCACTGGATCTGGGGCGCCGAGCGAAACGACAACGTCCACGACCAGCGCTGGCAGCTCGAGCTCGACGTCGTGTTCGAGCCGCTCACGGGCACCGAGCTCTACGCGATGCTGCACCTCGGTCAGGAGCAGGGCGCCTCGGTCAACGGCGGGGGCGTGGGCAAGTTCGGCGGCGGCTCGCTCGCGATCCGCCAGGGCTTCCTGCGCGAGAAGGAGGGCGCCGACGCGTGGCACAAGCTGGTGTTCATGGCCCGCGGCACGGTCTACCGCGACCAGGGCGGCGCCAACACGGGCCTCGACCAGACCGTGAGCGAGGTCAGCGCGGGGGTCGAGTTCGCGCCCCTGAAGTTCATCTGGATCCGCGGCGAGTGGCGGCTGGACACGAGCTCGCGCAAGGACGCCTTCTTCGGCAAGCGCGCGGTCCGCAACCGCCGTCACCAGGACACCTGGACCCTGGCCATGGGGGTCAAGTTCTAGCCATGAGCTCCCGCGCAGTCCCCGCCCTCGCCCTGGCCGCGCTCGCGCTCTTCACGAGCGCCTGCGGAAGCACCGAGCTGATCGCGACCCCCCACGTGATGGCGGGCGAGGAAGGCCGCGCCAGCTACGCGGCCGTCAGCACCGCGCTCCGGACCGCCGATATCTCGCTGGTCTACGTGACCGACCGGGCGGTCGTCGAGGAGGAGCGGCGCGACTTCGGCGCGGTCTACGGCACCGGCCGGGATCCCCTGCTGCGCTTCGGGACGGCCACGATCGGATTCGACCCCCAGCCCAGCTGGGAGCAGCTCGTCGCGGCCTCGACCCAGCTCGAGCGGGAGAGCAGCTACGAGGTCGGGCTGAAGCGGGTCGTGCAGCGCGGGGTGATGGCCTCGCTGCACGGCAAGCACGTCGTGATCGACGGCGAGCTGGTCTACCCCGCCGAGGCGCTCGAGGCCTTTCGCGCCGACCGCGAGGCGCTGCTGGCCTGCTTCGAGCCCTTCCTCCGCCCGGGCGACGACAACGAGGTCCTGCTCTACGTGCACGGCTTCAACAACACCTTCGAGGACGCCGCGCTGCGCCTCGGTCAGCTCTGGCACGCCATGGGCCGGCGCGGGGTGCCCCTGCTCTACACCTGGCCCTCGGCCTACGACAGCTGGCTGATGCCGGTCGCCTACAACCACGACCGCGAGTCGGGCGAGTTCTCCACAGCGCACCTCAAGCTGCTCCTGATCACGCTCGCGCTCCACCCGCGGATCTCGGGCGTGCACCTGATCGCTCACAGCCGCGGGACCGACGTCGCGACCACGACCCTGCGCGAGATCGGGACCGAGGTGTGGTCCGCCCACGGCGGGACGACCTTCGCCCAGCTGGCCCAGGGCGGCCGCAAGATCTCGGCCCTCGACGCCAAGGCGGTCCGGGCCGCGGCGCAGGTGGTCAAGCTCAAGACCGTCGTGCTGGCGGCCGCCGACATGGACCTGATGGTCTTCGCGCAGCGCTTCATGACCCAGCGCGTGCTGCGGCTCATGGACCGGCTGGTGGTCTACTCCTCGACCGGTGACTTCGCGATCGGCGGCGCCGACGTGCTCTTCGCGAGCGACCTCCGCCTGGGCGAGACCGACTACGAGCGCTGCGACCCCGACCTGCGGCGGATCCTCGGCGGGCTGGGCACGGTCGAGATGATCGAGTGCCGCCTCGACGCCGACTCGCACGCCTACCTCTTCGAGCACCCCGCAGCCCTCTCGGACCTGATCCGGGTGATCCGCGACCGCGCCCCCCCGGGCGCCGAGCACGGGCGCCCGCTGCTCGAGCGGGCCCCCGGCTTCTACGTGCTGCAAGACGACTACCTGCGCCCGCGCTAGTTCGCTCGCTCCTCCTCGTAGAGCAGCGGCTTGGCCGGCGGCAGGCTCGAGGGCTCGTCGGGCAGCTCGCGCTCCTCGACGGCGCGCTCCCGGCCGAGCTGGTGCAGGCGCTCGACCCGCAGCAGCTCCCAGACCGACTTGAAGTAGAGGCCGCCCACCAGGAGCGAGGCGAAGATCATTCCGTAGGCCGGCACCCACCCGAGCACGAACACCACCCACCCGAGGGCGAGCAGGGCCGAGCCCCACACCCCGAGCGGGTGCTCTCGCCAGCTCAGCCAGGCCAGCCCGAGCAGGACCAGCGAGAACGCGCCCAGGCCGAGCGCGCCCAGGCTCGGCTGCTTGGCGCCCATCGCCAGGGCCAGCAGGAGACCCAGGGCGCCCAGGAACACCGAGACCTTGGGCGTGACCTCGAGCGCGCCTTCGGGCTCGAAGTAGGCCTTGGCGATCGCCGCGAAGATGGCTAGCTGGCGCATGGAGGTCTGCCCGTGGCTTGGTTGCGGCTCATGCTAGCAGAGCCCTGACGGCCGCTCAGGCGTCCCGCCACTGCTCGATCCGCCCCGCGATCCACTCCAGCTCCGGCGCCGAGAGGCTGCGGTTGGTGAAGTCGTCGGTCGTGACGGCCAGGCGCTCGATGCCCGAGTCGACCCACAGGACCCAGCCTCCCTGGACGCAGGTCACCTGGACCTTGCCGACTCGCGAGCGCTTCAGGCGCTGGGTGCGGGTCCCCCAAGAGGAGCGCACCGGCAGCTCGATCCACTCGCGCTTGACCACGATCTCGCGGTTCCTTGGCATCGAGAGCAGATAGACCCAGAGCGGCGCGAGCGGGAGCAGCAGGATGCAGAGGATCGCGGCGGCGACCCGATCCCCGTTGGTCCAGACCTGCCAGCGATAGGCGACCTGCTCCCCGCTTCGCTCGACGAGCAGACGCGAGCCCTCTGGCGGAGCCGCGGGGCGGACGCCAGCCCGGCGCGCGGGGTAGAGCGCCTCGCCCGAGCCGCACGAGGCGCACGCTCCCTGCTCTTCGTAGCAAGGCGCGTGGTGGCGCGCCCCACAGCCCGCGCACGCGACCAGGTCCTTGGCCAGGCCGTCGTGGCAGTAGGGGCAGCGGACCGGCGAGCTCTGGACGCGGAAGCCCTGCGCATAGTGCGCGTGCACCTGGACCTTCTTCACGCCGCGCCTCCCGCGGCCTCGTCGCCGGCTGCAGCGGGGGGATCGGCGAGGGCGACCGCGACGGCGCCCTGCGCAGGGACGTACTCGACCGCGCCGCTCTCGCGCCCAAACCCCACGCCCCCCGCGACCCACGGCAGCTGCTGGAGCAGGCAGAGCGCGGCGGCGACGATGGCGACATGGATCACAGGGACCTCCTCGGGGCAGCAGGGACAGCGGCGACCACGACCGTTCCACGGAGGAGGGTCACGATTCGCACAGGGGACTGAAGGGGGAGCGGCTCGCCCGTGAGCGAGCGCGCGGGGCGGGTCGTGCGGCGGGCGTCGACCACGTAGGCGATCGCCCCGACTCCGTCGGCGGGGATCGGCAGCGTGACGCGCGCCTCCACCCCGCCCAGGTCGCGCCCGCGCACCGGCACCGTGTCGGCGACCGGGCGGAAGTAGGCGCGGATCGCGCTCCGCGCCAGCGCGGTCGCGGCCAGGGCGGCGAGCGCCGCCAGCGACCCGCAGAGCTCCGCGGGCCAGCGCGGGCCCAGGGCTTCCAGCGCCAGGCCGAGGGCGGGGAAGCTGCTCGCGAAGAGGAGCAGGAGCACGGCGGGGTCGCCGGTCAGGTGGGCCAGCGTCCGACCGCGTTGGCGTCGACCGAGGCGGCGACCGAAGCGTCGACCGAGGCGCAGGCCGAGGGAGGCGAACAACAGGCTGGTGGCGGCGGTCCCGGCCAGCAGCAACGAAAGCGCGTAGAGGGTGCTCATGCGGGGCTTGAGAGAAAACGCCGTTCCGACGCGCGGAATCACCTAGCGCATTGGACTTAGTTCAAACCCGAGTGCCCGAAGCTGGCGGGATGTACCATGTGACCTAGTGAAAACCACCACCTCGAGGGTCCCCCAGCGCGTCCTCGTCGTCGACACCGAGGACGACCCGCTCGCGGCGCTCCGCCAGGCCTTTCAGAGCGTGTGCGGGCGGCACGCGGTGATCACGACGGTCAGGTCGGCCCGCGCGCTGAGCGAGGAGCTGGGGCGGCGGCCGCGCTACGAGGTGGTCGTCGTCGACTACGTGCTGGGCGACGGCCACACCTCGGGCGCGGACTTACTGGCGGAGCTGAGGGCGCAGGACCCGCTGGTGCCGGTGGTCGCCGTCTCGGAGCGCGGGGACGTCGACATGGCGATGAGCGCGGTCCACGCGGGGGCGACCGACTTCCTCGTGCGCGGCGACCGCCTCGCCGAGCGCGTGCAGACGCTCGTGCGCAAGATCCGCAAGACGCTCGGCCTGATCGAGCACAACCGGACCCTGGGCCGCCAGACGCGCGAGCTGGAGCTGCGCGACCGCGACCGCATGATCGGCGACTCGCCGCTGATGACCGCGCTCTCGGAGCAGATCGACGGCGTGGCCTCGATCCCGCGCCCCGTCTTGATCCTGGGTGAGCGGGGCACGGGCAAGGAGCTGGTGGCGCGCGCGATCCACGCGCGCGGCTTCGGCCCATCGCGCCCCTTCGTGGTCGTCAACTGCGCGGCCTTCTCCGACGCCTTGCTCGAGTCCGAGCTCTTCGGCCACGAGCGCGGGGCCTACACCGGCGCGGACAGCGCAGCCCCCGGGCGCTTCGAGCAAGCCGACGGGGGGACCCTCTTCCTGGACGAGCTCGGCAACATGGGCCTGGCCTTCCAGCGCAAGATCCTGCGCACCGTCGAGTACGGCACCTTCACGCGCGTGGGCGGCACGCGCGAGCGGACCAGCCTGGCCCGGATCGTGGCCGCCACCAACGCCGACCTGCCCGCCTTGATCGCGCAGGGCCGCTTCCTGCCCGACCTCTACGACCGCCTGGCCTTCGAGGTCATCCGGGTCCCGCCCCTGCGCGAGCACCCCGAGGACCTGTGGGGCCTCGC
>CALDQK010000976.1 GCA_937911525.1 uncultured bacterium | reverse complement strand
GCCCATTCCGATCGCGACGGTCGGGCTGGGCTCGGCCTGGGCCAGGCGCAGCAGGGCCAAGGCGTCGCGCGCGTCCTGCACGGGGAGGGCCAGCTTCTGCGCGTCGGCGCGGGGGTGACGCACGGCGGCCAGCGCGCCGCGCAGGGCTGCCTCGTCGCGGGCGTCGACGCCGCTGGGGTGACTCGACACGAGCAGCCGCGTGCCCTCGGGCAGGAGGGGCAGCGCGTCGGCGGCGTCGGCCTCGACGTCGACCCAGGCCGCGCCGGCCAGGGCGGCGGCGTGGAGCAGGGCCAGCCGCGCTGGCTCGGGACCCTCCCAGCCACCTCCTTCGCGGCGCGGGCGGCAGGTGACGAGCGCTGGGGCTGGCGAGGCCTCGATCAGCGCGCGCAGGGCCGCTTCGTCCAGCGCGTCCGCGGGCAGCGCGTCGAGGCGCAGCTCGACCAGCTCGGGCGGCTCGGCGGCCAGGCTCTCGAGGCGAGCGCGCGCCGCGGCCAGCGAGGGCTCGAGGACCGTGGCGCAGATCGGGAGCGGGCTCACGAGCCGAAGCGGTAGCGGACGATGTGGTAGAGCGCGGCGACGCCGTCCTGCCAGGTGATCTTCTTGCCCTCCTCGTAGCTGCGACCGGCGTAGCTGACGGGGACCTCGTAGAGGCGCCAGCCGCCCCGGGCGAGCTTGGCCGTGATCTCGGGCTCGATCCCGAAGCGCTCGCTCTGGAGGTCGAGCGAGTTGGCCACGTGCCGCCACATGGCCTTGTAGCAGACCTCCATGTCCGTCAGGTTGAAGTTGGTCAGCATGTTGGACATCAGCGTCAGCGACTTGTTGGCCACCATGTGCCAGAAGTAGAGCACCCGGTGCGGCCCGCCCAGGAAGCGCGAGCCGAAGACCGCGTCCGCGCGCCCGTCGAGGAGGGGCTCGAGCAGGGTCGGGAAGTCGCGCGGGTGATACTCGAGGTCGCCGTCCTGGATCAGGACGATGTCCCCGGTCGCGAGGGCGAGGGCCGCCCGAACCGCGGCGCCCTTGCCCCGGTTGGTCGGCAGGACCTCGAGCACGATGTTCTGCTCGGGGTGGGCCTCGCGGTAGGCCTCGATCGCCCCGACCGTGTCGTCCTGAGAGCCGTCGTCGGCGACGATCACCTCCTTGGCGAGGGGGATCTCGACCTCGGCGACTCGCCGCAGGACCTCGGCGATCGTGGCCTCCTCATTGAACACGGGGATCAACACAGAGAGGGTTCGAGCGGTCATGCCGGTGATCCTATCCGCCTGCCGCCACCCCCTCGTCTCCCGGCGAACGGGGCCCTTGGACTTTTCTCCCCAGCGCCGCGTCGAGCGCTGAACCGCTCAGGGGCAGGCTCGCCGCAGGGCGCCGCTCCGATCCCGCGGGGGCGAGATGAATTGCCCCGTGTCGGGAGGGATCCCGGTGGCTATCATCGCTGGCCAAACCCTCCTAAGCGTCTGGAAAGAAACGACTTGACCGCCGACCCCCGCCGCGCGCTCCTCGCGATCCAAAAGCGCCTCTGGCGCAACCTGCGGCAGGAGATCGAGGCCACGATCGAGGGGGACCCGCCCAACATCGCGATCTATCGGGAGGAGTTCGAGCGGGACCTGCGCAGCTACGAGTCGGTCTCCAACAAGTCCGAGCTCGTCCGCGCCGCCCTGGCGGCCGGCGTGGTCTACCTGGGGGACTACCACACCCTCCCGCAGGCCCAGAAGACGCTCGTGAAGCTCTTGCTGGCGCTGACCCGCACCTCGCGTCCGGTGATCCTGGGCTTCGAGATGGTCCGCATCGAGCACCAGGAGCACCTCGACCGCTACCTCGCGGATCCTTCCTCGGCCAACGAAGAGCGCTTCCTGCACGCGATCGACTACTGGACGACCTGGGCCTTCGACTGGGCCCCCTACCGCGAGGTGCTCCAGCTCTGCCACCGTCGCGGGGTGCGGGTGGTCGGGATCAACTCCGACCCGCGCGACCACCCGCACGACCATCTGCTCGAGCGCGACTTCCGCAGCGCGGCGGTGCTGCTCGAGGAGATCCGCGCCCAGCCCGAAGCGCTGCTGGTCGTGTTCGACGGAGACCTGCACGTGGCGCGCGACCACCTGCCCCTCTTGATCGACAACGAGGTGCAGAAGGCCGGCCTGCCAGCGCGCCGGCGCGTGATCGTGCACCAGAACGCCGAGGAGATCTGGTGGCAGCTCGCGCGCGACCGGCTGGAGGACACCAACGTGGTGCGCCTCGCGCCGGACGCCTTCTGCGTGTTCAACGCCTCCCCGATCGAGAAGCTGCACAGCTACCTGAACTGGGTCAGCGAGCGCGAGACCCTCGAACCACCGCTCGCGACCTCGACCTGGGCCATGGTCGAGGACGAGGACGAAGACGAGGAGGACGAGGCCGAGGACCTCGCCCAGCAGCGCGTGGCCGAGTACCAGGAGCAGGTCCACCAGATCGCCTGTACGGTGGCCACCTTCCTCGAGATCGAGCGCGACGACCTCGACGACTTCCACCTGTTCACGGTCAACGACCTCGACTTCCTCGACTGGATGGCCGAGGACGGCGCCTTCACCGAGCGCGAGCTCGAGGACGTCAAGCGGCAGATCCTCTCCAACGAGAGCTACTTCATTCCCAAGGGGGACGTGATCTACCTCTCCGACTTCTCGGTCGTGAACGCGGCCGAGGAGGCGACCCACTTCCTCCACCACCGCTGCTCGGGCTACCGCTGGGACAAGCCGCGCGACCTGGCCACGGACTTCTACTTCCGGATCGTGACCGAGGCGCTGGGCTTCTTCGGCTCGAAGGTGCTGGTCCCGACCCGCGAGTGCTGGCGCGAGAAGGACTGCGAGGTGTTCCTCGAGAACTACCGCGTTCGCCAGCAAGAGCGCAAGCGCCGCCGCGCCGCCGGAGAGGAGGGCGACGGCGGTGACACCTCGGTGCTGGAGGCCATGAGCGAGGAGCGGGTCAAGGTCCTGACCAACCAGAAGCTGACCCGTCGCGCCTCGACCCTGGTCCTCGAGCACCGCGACCTCGAGCGGCGCTACCTCGAGCAGGGGGGCCCCTGGCCGGGCGCGGGCCGCTGCCTGACGCAGCCGACCGAGGTCCACCTGCTCCTGACCCACATGCTGGGCCACATGCTGGGCGACAAGCTCTACTTCGCCCTGCTGCTGAACAAGGTCAGCAAGAGCTTCATTCGCCAGCTCTTCCACGACCCCCTCGAGCAGCCCGGCCTCGCGCTGGGGCGCTACCTGGAGCTGGTCAAGTCGACCCAGGGCGTCGGCCACGGCCCCTCACGCGGCGAACGGCTGTAGGCGGAGGTCGTCGAGGAGGCGCTTCTCGCTTAGCCTGTGGGTTTCCCTAAGGCCTTCGGCGCTAGCGACTTGAGCGAACCCTCCTCCAACCAGGACTCCTCGGAACCTTCCTCGCCCCTCGCGGGTGAGAGGGAGGAAAGGGGGGCTCTGCCCATGCACGCCGCCGCCTCCCCGTCCGGCCCGGAGCCGCATTGGCCTTCAGGTTGGGCGGACGTCCCCGACGAAGCGCTCATGGCGCGCTGCAGGGGGGCGGACCCGGAGCTGGCTCGGCGGATCGTGGGAGAGCTCGCCCGTCGACACCTCGAACGCCTGGCTGGCTTCCTCTTCGGCCTCACTGGAGACCGGAACGGCTCGCTGGACCTGGCCCAGGAAGCATTCATTCGCGTGTTCAAGCACCGCGAGAACTACAAGGAGATCGCGCGCTTCTCGACCTGGCTCTACACGATCGGCCGCAACCTGGCCCTCAACGAGATCCGCAACCGGCGCCGCCGCCCCAACCTGGTCGGCGGAGGCACGGGAGGCGGCGACTCCGACGAGGGACAGATCCTCGCGACGGTCTCCCACGAGGGAGCCGGGCCGGTCGCTCAGACCGAGACCGCTGACCTGCGGGTCCGTGTGCGCGCCGCGATCGCTGAGCTGCCCGAGCACTACCGGGCGGTCGTGATCCTGTGTGACCTCGAAGAGCGCCCCTACGCCGAGGCGGCCGCGATCCTGGAGGTCCCGATCGGCACCGTCCGCTCCCGCCTCTCGCGGGCTCGCTCTCAGCTCGCCGAGCACCTGCGCGGGGTGTGGGAGGGCGCGCAGTGAGCGACGAGCGCCTGCACGAGTTGATCTCCGCCCAGCTCGACGGCGAGCTGAGCGCCGCCGAGGAGCAGGAGCTGCTCGGCCTGCTGGCCAAGGACTCGGCCGCGGGGCGGCTCCGCTCGCGGCTGCGCCGCACGGTGCGCGCCGTGCGCGACGCCAAGCCCCTGCTGCAGCTCCCGCCCCACGTCCTGCCGACCCTCGACGCCCGCCTGGCCGCGGCCGCGCGCGACGAGCTCTCGGCGCCCGACCCCGGCGCCGTCGCGCCGGCGCTGCGCGAGGCCCTCGAGGCGGTCGCGCCCCTGGTCGAGGCGGGACCCGAGGTGTTCGCCGCGCTGGACGCGCGCCTGGCCGAGGAGGCTCGCGCCGAGGAGGCTCGCGCCGAGGAGGCTCGCGCCGAGGAGGCTCGCGCCGAGGCGGCGCGCAGCGGAGGCCCGCGCGTGCTGCGACCCGTCGAGGTGGCGCCCGAGCACGTCGAGGACGCGCCCCTGATCCCCCTCGAGGTGACCCCCGAATACAGCGCGGGCGAGCCCGAGCTGCAGCTCCTCGTCGGCGGCGAGCCCGAAGCGCGCGAGCGCGAGCTGCCGCCCTGGGTCCAGGCCCAGAGTCGGCCGCGCCTCCGCTCGGGCGCCAACCGGGTCGCGCGGACGCGCTCCCTGCTCAGCTGGCTGGCGGCGGCGGCGATCCTGGGCTCCGTCCTGCTGCTCGGCTACAAGGGCGGCGGCGAGGTCCTCGCGATCCTGCGACGTTGGGGCGGCCGGACGATCCCCGACGACACGGGTCCGCGCCACCACGGGACCCCCAAGCCCGAGGTGTTCGGCACGCCGCAGCCGAGCCTGGGACCCGGGCTCCCCACGCCTCCGCCAAGCCTGGTCGAAGGCCCCAGCCCGCTGCCCTCGGTGGCCCCCTCGCTCGGCCCCTCGCCCTCGCCGGTCCCGAGCCGGCGCGACGACCCGCTGCCGGCGCACCACCCCGACAGCCAGCACCCCGACAGCCAGCACCCCGACAGCCACGACCCCGAGCGCGACCCCA
>CALDQK010000975.1 GCA_937911525.1 uncultured bacterium | reverse complement strand
GAGCTCGAGGAGCGCCTCGAGGAGGGGATCTACGCTGGCGAGGGCGTCGGGATACTCCTTGGCGCCCAGGGTCGTCAGCCAGCCCACCAGGGCCGGCTGGCCCGGCGACACGAGCAGCGCGTCGCGCACTCGGCTGAGGTCCGCGCTGTCACCGCCCTGGCCGAGCTGCGTCAGCAGCTCGGCGAGCTCCGGCGGGAGCGCGACGCCCTGGCCCTCGGCCTGAGCCGGGCTGCGCGCTTCGTCGAGCTGGACGACCTCTCGCACCAGGCCCTCTTCCTCGTCGAGGGTGAAGCGGAGCAAGGTCTTGGGGTCGGAGCCCTCGCTCAAGAACTCGCTCACGGGGCCGAACACGAAGTCCAGCTCGTCGCGCGTGCAGGTGGGGAGGAAGGCGCGCGCGACGCGCGGGTCGTTGAAGCGGAAGTAGAGCTTCTGGCCCGACTCCCGCCACACCTGCAGGAAGCGGCGGAAGTGCTTGCGCAGCTCGCCCAGCGAGGCGCTACTGAGCAGGAACAGGGCCTGGCTCTGGCCCCAGCCCTGGGCGAGCAGGTCCGCGAGGAACGCGCTCCCGCCGCCGTCGAGGTCCACCAGCCAGGGAGCGGCGCGCTCGAGCGTCTCGCCCGCGTTGCGGTAGAGGCAGCACTTGCGCTGCTGCTCCTTCACCTTCTCGAGGAGCGCCGGTTCGCGCGCCATGTCGAGCAGCGCGAAGAGCTTCAGGTCGCCCTGCGCTTCGCGGCCAGCGACCAGCTCGTCCATGAGCCGGTCCGCGCGTGCCTCGTCGCTCAAGCGGCCTCACCCGGGTTGTCCTGCGCCTGACACTGCTCGCAGAAGGGCGAGCCCGAGTCGGCTGCGTCGCTCAGCGTCTCGGCCTGCTCCTCTTCGGTGACCGGATCCGGCTCGGGCTCGGAGGGGGGGGGCTGCTGCTGGTCTTGCTGCTGCTCCTCCTCTTCTTCTTCCGCTGGCTCCTCTTGGGGGGGGTTGTCCTGGGCCTGGCAGTCCTCGCAGAAAGGGGAGCCCGAGTCGCTCGCCTCTTCGAGGCTCCCCGCTTGGTCGGGGTCGTCCTTTCCGCTGAGCTGGAACAGACGGGTTCGGTCGAAGCCGACCGTCCACTGAGCCTTGTTGGCTCCGCAGACGGGGCATTGCGGTTCGTCATCCGAGATCGAGCGGTCGCAGTGTTCCCAGGGCACTCGTCCCTCCCGCCGCAAAGCCTAGAAGCGGGACAGGCCTCAGGCAACCGGGTCTCGGATAGCGGCGCGAGGTCGGCTAACTCCCTCAGCGGCGCCCTACCCTTCGGCGCCTCCTGGCCAGAGCTCGGTCTCTTCGCTCTGGGCGACTCGCAGCCGGACCGGGTCGCCGTAGCCCAGGAGCCAGGGCGAGAGCTCAGCGGCCAGCGCGGGGAGCAGGGTCTGCGTCAGCTGCTCCGCCTCGAGCCTGCGGCAGAGCTCATCGGTGACCTCGACTTCGTGCTCGCCGAGGGCGTAGTCGCAGAGCGCGCCCAGGGCCGAGGTCAGGGCCGTGCGCAGGCGGGCGCTGCGCCGCAAACGCGTCCACTCGGCGAGCTCCGCTTCGCTCATGTCGTCGTCGGGGCAATCCAGCGGCGCCTGGGCGTCGACGCCCTCGAGCGTGGCCCGCGCGCAGCCGATCGCGTAGCGCAGGCCGGGGGAGTCGGGCTCCAGGGACTGCAGGGCCGGCAGGAGCTGGAGGTCGTCCCGGAGGGCGGCCTCCCGCGCGGGGCTCGGGTCGAGCAGCCATGCCTCGAAGGAGGCCCAGGGGGCTGCGGGGATCCGAGTCTCGACCTCGGGCCCCCCGCGCGCGTCGGCCAGCTCGCGCTGGCGCTCGGCCAAGGCGCGCCGCACCTGTCCGGCTGGGGCGGCTCGCAGGACGGGGAGCGTGGCGCGCGCCGCGGCGAGGGGCAGCCGCAGCGGCCCCTCCGGGCCGAGGTCCAGCGCGGCCCCGGCCCACTCGAAGCGGGCGTCGGGGGAGGGGGGCTCCTGGCCCTGCGCGCGCAGGGCCCGCCGGGCGGACGGATAGCCGAGCAGCGCGCAGAAGCGCAGCCGCTCGGGCTCGAGGGTGCCGGCCGCCGCGCGGGCGCTCAGCCAGGCGGCCTCGTCCTCGACGCTCCCTGACTTGCGCCAGGCCTGCTCGAGCTGGCGCAGGCCGGCGTCCACTAGCCGGCCCCGAGCTCGGTCGGGCTGGTCACGGAGCGGCTGGAGAGGGTCTCGTCCACGAAGACCTTGCTCTCGAAGGCCACCCCGTCGGTGGTGGCCTGGAGCAAAACCCGGTCCTGCCCAGCCTCCTGGAAGTGCTGGGCTTGGAGGTGGACGACCCGCAGCTTCCCCTGGGCGTCCTTGAAGGTGAAGCGGTAGTCGCGCTCCTTCTCGAGGGACATGGGCGGCTCCTCTCTCTTGGCTCATTGGCCGTGTCACTCAGCGTATCGGGGGTCCGAGGCCCTGGGTAGGATTCAAGGTTCGTGATCGAGCCGCTAAGGATCTTCAAAGGCGCCCCTCCCCAGCAGGCCCAGCTCCCCCTCGCGGAGTTCCTGACCTGGCTGGGACGGCCCGCGCTCTTCCACCTCCCGGGGCAGGACCGCAGCCGCTGCCGGGTCCTGGTGGGCGGCTTGCACGGCAACGAGCCCTCCGGCTTCTTCGCGGTCCACGCCCTGCTCAAGGATCCGCCCGAGCTCGCCACCGACGCGATCCTCGTGATCGGCAACGTGCCGGCGGCGCTCTGGCCGCCGGGCTTCTATCACCGCTTCCTTCCCCACGAGGAGGACATGAACCGGGTGTGGGCGGGCGGCCTGCACACCGCGCAGCGGATCGCGGCGGCGGAGATCCTCCGCTACCTGGCGCGGCACCGCCTCGAGGCGGTCGTCGACCTGCACAACAACACGGGCTTCAACCCGATCTACACGGTCCTGCTCCGTCACACGGCCACGCGCCTGGCCTTGGCCCGGCACTGGACCCACCGCCACGTCCGCTACGAGGGCGTCTCGCTCTCGAGCTTCATGGAGGTCGCTGACAAGTTCTGCCCCGGGGTCGTGATCGAGTGCGGCCAGGCGGGCGACCCCGAGGCCGACCTGCGCGCCTACGAGGGGGCCCTGCGCTACTTGACCGCGCCCCGGCCCTGGCTGAACGAGCGGGCGGCCGTCGAGGAGGCCGCGATCTACCGCTGCGTGGCGCGGGTGACGGTCCCGGGCGAGACCACGATCGAGTTCTCGATCGAGGACGTCGGCGCCGACATCACCGTGCGCCCCGGGATCGACCGGCACAACTTCGAGGTCCTGCGCGCTGGCGCCCAGCTGGCCAAGCGGCGCGGCAAGGCGCGCCTGCTCGCGACCGACAACTTCGGGCGCGAGGTGACCAACGACTTCTTCGAGCACGGCGATGGGACGATCTCGCTCAAGCGGGACCTGATCCCCGTGATGATGACCAACCACGGTCGCGCGGCGAAGAGCGACTGCTTGCTCTACGTGGCCGAGCGGGTCGAGCGCGAGACCGAGCCCGACGATCACCCAGCCACCAGCGCGCCCCACGGGCGCGTCGCCCGCTGGGCACGTTAAACCCCGCTGCAGCAATGGGTAGCGCTTGAGTCGCACCGGACCGGGTGCTACAAGCGTCGCTCCCTGACCACCGCCCCCGAGCGAGGGACCGTGCCCCGGACCGCCGCCTTCTACGACCTCGACGGCACGCTGCTGCACGGCAGCGTCGTCGACCACTACCTCTACTTCGCCAAGACCGACCCGCTCTTGCCCGAGCGCGTGCGCCGGCTGGCGCTGACGGTGCTCAAGGCGCCCTACCTGCGCTACGTGGACTCGCTCGACCGGCGCCGCTTCAACGAGGAGTTCTACCGCTCCTATCGCGGCCTGAGCGAAGACCGGCTCGCGATCCTGGGCGAGGCCCTGTTCGAGAAGGTGCTCAAGCGCAAGATCTACACCGGCATGCAGGAGCTGCTCGAGAACGACCGCAAGGCGGGCCACACCCAGGTCCTGCTCACCGGCGCCCTCGACTTCGTCGCCCAGCCGGTCGCGCGTCACCTCGGGATCGGCAAGGTCGTCGCCAGCGTGCTCGAGTACGGGCCCAACGGCCTGGCGACGGGTGTGCTCCGCCCGCCGATCATGGCCGGCCCCGAGAAGGCCGCCTGGATGCGCGAGTGGGCCAAGGAGAACGACATCGACCTGAGCTGGAGCGTGGCCTACGCCGACGACGCGGCGGACCTGCCCATGCTCTCGATGGTCGGCCGGCCGGTCGCCGTCAATCCAGACGCGCGCCTGCTCGCAACCGCTCGCAGCCACGGCTGGCCCGTGCTGCATATCGAGGCCACCCGGAGCCTGACCCGCAAGGCCGCCCGCGAGGCGCTCGAGCGGGGCAAAGAGGGAGCGCGCTGGCTGCGCGATCAAGGCCAGCGCAGCGCGCCGCGCGCCATGGAGGGCACGCTGGGCGTCCTGAACGGACTGACCAGCGGCCTCTCGGCTCTGCTGCGCGGGGAGGACTAGCACCGTGAGCGCCACCGTGATTCCCAACCGCGACAAGTGCGTGGTCACCCTCGACCGCAGCTCCGCGCCGCGGATCGTGCACTACGGCGAGAACTTCCTCCGCGAGCGCTTCCCAGAGGGCACGCGGGTGATCTATCCGCCGCCGCCCCTCGACCCGCTCCCCAACGTCAAGCAGGCGATCCGCCACGCCCTGGCCCACCCCGAGGGCTGCGACCCGCTCTTCGCGCTGGTCAAGCCGGGCATGAAGGTCACGATCGGGATCGACGACATCTCGCTGCCGCTCCCGCCGATGCGGACGCCCGACGTGCGCCAGGAGATCCTCGAGGTCGTGGTCGACCTGCTGCACGACTACGGCGTCGACGACATCACCATGATCGTGGCGCTCTCGCTCCACCGGCGCATGACCGACGGCGAGATTCGCCGCATGGTCGGCCCGCGGATCTGGCGCGAGTTCGCCCCGGATCGCCTGTTCAACCATGACGCCGAAGACAGCGAGAACATGGTCAAGGTCGGCGAGACCGAGGTCGGCGAGCAGGTGGTCCTCAACCGCTACGCGGTCGAGGCCGACCTCGTGATCTACGTGAACGTGAACCTCGTCCCCATGGACGGCGGGCACAAGAGCGTGGGCGTGGGCTTCTGCGGCTACGAGACGCTCCAGGCGCACCACAACCCCGAGACCCTCGCCAAGAGCATGTCCTTCATGGACCCCGAGGCGAGCGAGCTCGCGACGCGCGTCGACCGGATCGGCAAGATCGTGCAGGAACACCTGAACGTGTTCACGATCGAGACCACGCTCAACAACGACATGTATGGCGGGCAGCTCGGCTTCCTGACCAAGAACGAGGACGACTGGACCGGCACCGACGAGCTGGCCTTCAAGAGCCTCAAGTGGACGTTGGACAAGCTGCCCCACGCGGCGCGGCGGGCCTTCTTCCACAAGATCCCGGCCGAGTACGGCGTGACCGGCGTGGTCGCGGGGCGGACCGAGGCGGTGCACCCCAAGACGCTCGAGGCCTGCTTCCGCCAGTATTCGGTGCCCGTCGAGGGCCAGGCGGACATCCTCGTCACGGGGATCCCCTTCCTCTGCCCCTACAACGTGAACTCGATCATGAACCCGCTGCTGGTGCACTGCACCGCGCTGGGCTACTTCTTCAACATGTATCGGGGAGACCCGCTGCTGCGGAAGAACGGGGTCATGATCATCGCGCACCCTCTGCGCGACGAGTGGCACCCCGACCACCACCCGAGCTACATCGAGTTCTTCCACCGCCTGCTGCCCGAGACGCGCGACAGCCACAAGCTGAGCCACAAGTACGAGCAGAAGTTCGCCAGCGACCCGGCCTACGTGCAGATGTACCGCTACGGGAACGCCTTCCACGGCGTGCACCCCTTCTACATGTGGTACTGGGGTGAGGCCGGCAAGCTGCACTGCGGCAAGGTGATCTGCGTCGGCGCGACCAACCAGCGTGTGGCCGAGATCCTCGGCTGGGACACGGCCCCCTCGATCGACGAGGCGATCGGCATGGCGCGCGCCCACCTGGCCGACCCCGACGCCTCGATCACGCTCCTGCACCACCCGCCGATCGTGATCCCGGACGTGACCAAGTGAGCGCCGAGCAGGGAGCGAGTCGCGACGCATACGCCAGCGCGGGCGTCGACGTCGGCGGCGAGCACGCCGCGCTGGCGGGGCTCCTGGGCCACGTCAAAGGCACCTTCGCCCACCGCCCGCCGGGCAGCGTGGGGCACGTCGAGACGGGGGTCGGCTACTTCGCCTCGGTCCTGCGCCTCAATGATCAGCTCGGCCTGGCCGTGGCCGCCGACGGCGTGGGCACCAAGCTCCTGGTGGCGCAGCTCTGCGAGCGCTACGACACGGTCGGGATCGACCTGGTCGCCATGAACGTCAACGACCTGGTGTGCGTCGGCGCCGAGCCGATCTCGCTCCTGGACTACGTGGCGGTCGAGGCCCTCGACGAGGCCATGCTGACCGAGCTCGGGGCGGGCCTGGCCGAGGGCGCGGCCCAGGCCGGCTGCGCGATCGCCGGGGGCGAGCTGGCCCAGATCGGCGCCATGCTGCGCGGGGCGCGTCCGGGCAAGGCCTTCGACCTGGCCGCGGTCGCGCTGGGCACGGTCGCGCTGGATCAGGTCAACCTCGGCGCCGCGGTCCAGCCGGGCGACGTGGTCGTGGGCTGGGCCAGCAGCGGGATCCACAGCAACGGACTCTCGCTGGCCCGCAAGGCGCTCCTGGCGGAGGACGGCAGCGGCTGGGATCAGCCCTTGCCGGGCGGCGGCGGCGAGACGATCGGCGACGCCTTGCTCGAGCCGACGCGGATCTACGTCAAGCCGGCCCTGGAGCTGCTCCGCGACGAGGGCGTCGAGGTCAGCGCGCTCGCGCACATCACGGGCGGCGGCTACGGAAACATGAACCGGATCGCGGCCGCCTGCGGCTACGAGCTGCCTAACCTCCCCGAGCCGCCCGCGATCTTCCGCGCGATCGAGGAGGCGACGAAGGCCCCGCGCAGCGAGCTCTACCCGGCCTTCAACATGGGCGTCGGGTTCACGGTCACCGTCCGCCCCGGCGGCGAGGACGCGGCCCTCGCCGTGGCCGAGCGCTACGGCTTTCCGGCCTGGGTCCTCGGCGAGGCGGTCGAGTCGGCCGAGCGCGTGATCACGCTCCCCAGCGTCGGCCTTCGGATCGACCCCAGCGGCTTCCAGCCGCTCTAACCCGCCGAAGTCCTGCGCTAGCACCAGCTGCGTTCCTGAGAGGGGCAGCGGCGACCCACGGCGCTAGTCTGGAGCTATGCCGGAGACGGTCCTACTGACGGGAGCTACGGGCTTCGTGGGTCGCCACTTGCGCCCCGCGCTCGAGGCGGCGGGCTATCGCGTGCGCTGCACGAGCCGCGATCCGAGGCGCGCCGAGGCGAGCGCGCCGGACGTGGATTGGGTGCGCCTCGACCTCGACGACCCGGCCAGCTTGGAGCCGGCCATGGAGGGCTGCCAGCGCGCGCTCTACCTGATCCACGGCATGGGCAGCGGCGAGGACTACGCCGAGCGCGAGGTCGCCGGCGCCCGGCGCTTCCGCGCAGCCGCCGAGGCGGCGGGCCTGCAGCGGCTGGTCTATCTGGGCGGGGTGGCGCCCGCGGGCGAGG
>CALDQK010000974.1 GCA_937911525.1 uncultured bacterium | reverse complement strand
CCGCCGATGTCCTCGAGAGCGTCCTCCCAGGAGACGGGCTCCCAGCCGCCCTCTCCGCGCGGACCGACTCGCTTGAGCGGAGTCAGGATCCGCTCGGGGTCGGTGACCTGGTTGAGGGTGGCGGGGCCCTTGGCGCAGGTGTGACCGCGGCTGCCGGGGTGGAGGGGGTTGCCCTCGATCCGCCGGATCGACTTGGTCTCCTTGTCGACGAAGGCCAGCAGACCGCAGCCGGCCTCGCAGTTGAAGCAGAGCGTCGGGACCACGACGTGCTCGCGCTCGACCCGACGGGGCCAAGCCTTGGGGTCGAGCTCGACCCAGTTGTCCCACGTCTCGTAGGGCGGTTGAGAGCGGAGTTCCATGCTGCTGCCTTAGCTGAGCGGGGGCGCTTGACCCGCCAGGACGTAGAGGTGATCCCAGAGCCAGAGGCCCGCGAGCGCTGCCAAGGCGGCCAGAGGCACCGCGGCCCCGGCCCCAGGGAGCATCAGCGCGGCGGAGAGCGCCACGAAGGGGAACACGTGGCCGAGGGCGAACACGCCCAGGTTCAAGCCCGTGCCCCGCTCTCCGGTCTGCAGCCAGCGAACCGCGTAGCGCGCGTCCTCGTCTCCGTGCACGAGGAGCTCCCCCGCGATCATGAGCAAGTTCAAGACGAGGGAGACGAAGAGCACGATCCCCAGCGTGAGCCAGAGCCCCTCGCGCGCCAGCTTGGCGCTGGGCGAGCCGAGCGGATCCAGCAAGAGGGGCGGAATGGTCAGTGCGGCGCTACCGGCCACCATGGCTTGGACCACCAGGTGCGGAAAGAGGAGCGGGCTCTGCCAGAACAGGCGCCCCTTGGCCTGGGCGAAGAGGAAGGCCGTGTAGCCGGCGGCGAAGATCCCGCTACAGATCGCGGCGACTCCCAGGGCTTGCCAGCCCCATCGCGGCACGGGGACCTGGGCGAGCAACAGGACCCCCCAGAGCGAGGCGACCACGCTGCCGCCGATCAGCGCGTAGGCGCCGCGCACCAGCCAGCTCTGCGACTGGGCCTTGACCAGGAGCAGCAGGAAGCGCTCGGGCCGCTTGAGGTCGGCCACGAGGAGCAAGGTCGTGAGCGTCAGCATGGCGAGGGCCAGCACCGGGGGCGCCAGGCCAATCTGGGCGGGGTCCCGCAGCAGGAGACCCAGCCCGCCGACCATCAGCGCGCCTGCGCCGATCGCCTTGGTCAGCATGTAGCCGCTGATCTTGGCGCCCCAGGGCGCGCCGTCGCGGGGGACGTCGTAGGCCACGCGCGCAGCTGCCGGCGCGCCGCTGCCGCTGACCTGCTCCGGGATCAAGGACCCCGGCGGGTCGGCCTGGGGCTCGCGATCGACGACGGGGAGCGCCGTGCCGCGGCTGGCCCCCCAGTAGCCCTGGGCGGGGCGCTCGGCGGCGCGGGGGTCGAGCAGGCTCTGGTCGACCCCCTTGTAGAACACCTTGGGCTTGGTCCCGAGCTGCGGCTTGCGCACGCTGACCGCCGCGCGCGCGACCACGCGCGAGACGAGGCTCTCGGGATCGGACAGGTCAGAGACCGCGAGCGCCTCGGTCGGACAGGCCGAGACGCAGGCGGGCTGAAGCCCGACCTCGATCCGGTGCGCGCAGAAGTTGCACTTGGCGGCGGTGTTCGAGCTGGGGTCGATATAGATCGCGTCGTAGGGGCAGGCCTGAATGCAGGCCTTGCAGCCGATGCAGATCTCGTTGTCGAAGTCGACGATCCCGTCTTCGCGGCGGTGCATGGCGGCGGTCGGGCAGATCGTCACGCAGGGGGCGCGCTCGCACTGGTTGCAGCGCAGGACCGCGAAGTGACGGCGGGCGCTCAGGCCCGCGCCCTTCTCGACCTGCTTGACCCAGGTGCGGAAGCTACCCAGCGGGACGTCGTTCTCCGACTTGCAGGCCACCGAACAAGCGTGGCAGCCAATGCACTTGTCGTGGTCGATCAGCTTTCCCCAGAGCACGGCGCCTCGACTTCTGAATGGTGGCGAGTTCGGAGCGACCCGTGGCGCGAGAGCGCGACGAGCGGTCGGACACTATAGCGAGGAAAGCGGGGCGACCGCGCTCAGGTGGCTGCGAGCGGCGCGGGGTCCGGCGGGTCGGGCTCTTGCGGCTCCTGCGGCGCAGGGTCCGGCGGGTCGGGCTCCGGCGCGGGCTCCCTCAGCTTGCGCTCTCGACGACCCGGCTCTCGCGGAGCACCACGACCTCGACCTGGCCAGCCAGAGGCTCGCCCTGCTCGATCTCGCGCGCGA
>CALDQK010000973.1 GCA_937911525.1 uncultured bacterium | reverse complement strand
GGAGGACGCCCTCTACCTGCACCAGGACCCGCCGCTCCGGCGCCGCTCCGAGCGGAGCCGGCTCCGCTTGCTCCTGCTGCGTCTGCGCGAGAGCCCCCTCGCCGAGCCCTTCAGGGAGCGGCTCGCCGCCGTGGAGCGCGCCCTGGAGCGCGCCGCGGCGGCGGAGGGCGAGGCTCGCATGGAGCTGGCCCGCGACGAGCGCGTCCAGCGCGCGCTGGACCAGCTCGGCGCGCGCTATCGGAGCGAGCTGGAGGAGCGCCTGGGGCGCCAGGCCCGCGGCTTCTCGGCCTACCTCGAGCAGCGCCTCGCGGAGGGGGGGAAGGACCTGCGTCAGCAGCTCCGGCGCGAGCTGCTCGCCACCCGCGACGAGCCCGCTCGCGCCCTGCGCGTCCCCTGCGACCCGCGCTGGCTGGGCCTGGTCGGGAGCCAGGGCTACGCGCGCCTGATCGCGCTCGGGGACGCCTTGACCCGTCGGCTGAAGCTGGCCCCCTGGGCGCCGCTCCGGGCAGAGCTCGCCCAGCGCCTCGAGCTGGCGCAGGCCTTCGAGCGCGTCCACGTCGCGGTCTACCAGGCCTTCCGCAAGCGCGACCACGACGCCGCGTTGGCCGCGGCGCGCAGCCGGCCAGACGCCTGGTCGCGGGCCCTCCTGGCGCTCCTCGAGTCGCCTCAGGGGCGCGGCTGGTTCTCGGGGACCAGCGCCGCCAAGGCGCCCGCGCCCGACTCTGGGGACCCCGACGCCGCCGACTCGGGCGGCGCGAGCGTGGACCTGCTCAGCGAGGACTGGCGGGTGATCCTGGCCCGCCTCGCCAAGCGCTACCGGAAGGAGCGCTCGCAGCGGCCCGCGATCGTGCGCGAGTGGAAGGCGCTCCTGGTTCGGCTGGCGCAGGTCGCGCGCGAGCGGCACGCCCTCTGCGCCGAGATCGTCGAGCGCCTCGACGAGCACGAGCGAGCTTTGACCGGCGAGGAGCAGCTCCGGCCCGGTCGGCTCGAGCTGCACCGGCTCTACTTCGAGGAGGAGCTGCGCCTGGCCTCGGGTCCGGCGGACTTCTACGGGCTCGACGCCTGGTGCAAGGAGCGCGACCACGAAGCCTGGCGCGCTCAGCTGCGCCCCTGGCTGGAGCGCCTCCGCCCCAGCGGCCCCTTCGTGGCCAAGCAGGAGGCGGAGCGCAAGCGCCGCTTCGAGGCTCGCCGGGCCGTGAGTCGCTACGAGCGCGAGCGGATCGGGTTCGTGGTCGAGGGCTTGAGCGAGCTCTTGACCTGGCTGGCCGAGGAGCGCTACCGGCCGCGGGAGGTCGACGAGGAGCTGCGAGCGCTGATCGGGCGAGCGGTGATCCGGGCCGGGGCTCCCCTCGACGGGCGGCGGCTGCTCGCGCGCCTGGCCAAGGTCGAGGACCGGGGCGAGCGCGAGACTCGCCAGACCTACCGCGCCTACCGCAGCCGCCTCGACGGCCTGACCGAGGAGGTCGTCAAGCGCTCGCTGCGCGCGACGAAGCAGGCGATCAGCGCCGACGAGCCGGGCCTGGCCTTCGACATCTTCGAATACGCCCTCCTGCTCGACCCCGACAACGAGCGGGCCCACAAGGGCCTGGGCCACGTCAAGGTCAAGGGCGAGTGGATGCGCCGCTTCGAGGCGGCGCGCCTCAAGGAGGGCTTCCGCTGGGACGCGCGCCTGGCGTGGGTGCGCGTGGGGGAAGAGGAGCGCTACCGGCGGGGCGAGGTCTACGACCTGACCCAGGGCAAGTGGCTCTTGCTCGAGCAGGCCGACCGCTTTCACGCCGAGGCGGCCCACCCCTGGGTGATCCGCACCGAGCACTTCGAGCTCCGCTCGACCGCGAACCTGGCCCGCAGCGCCTGGCTGGCCGAGCGCCTCGAGGCCTTCTACCTGGCCATGTTCCGCCAATACGACCTGTTCTTCGCGAGCAAGGGCGGGGTCAAGTGGATCTTCGGTCAGGTCAAGCAGCCCAAGCCGCTCGTGGTCAACGTCTACCGCGACCGGGCCCAATACGTCGGCGAGGCGCACCCCGTGCCGGGCTCGGCGGGCTTCTACTCGCCGAGCAAGCACGCCTCCTTCTTCTACGACCAGGGCCAGGAGGTCTCGACGCTCCAGCACGAGATCACGCACCAGATCCTGGGCGAGGTCTCGGGCGGCAGCGCCGCGGCCTGGGTCGGCGAGGGGGCCGCGGTCTACCTCGAGGACACGGCCTTCGTCGACGGCGCCCCGCGCGTGGGCGGTCCCCGGGACAACCGGGATATCACGGGCTACATGACCGAGCTCGTGGCCAACAAGGCGCTCCGCCTCAGCGACGTGCTCGCGCTGACCAAGCAGTCGGAGTGGAACGCCAACCTCTCGGGCAAGAACTACCGCGGCGCCGGCGCGACGGTGCACTTCTTGATGAGCTTCGACGGCGGCCGCTACCGGGCCGACTTCGTCCGCCTGCTCCGCGACAGCTACTGGGGCAAGCCGATCGACGTGGCCCGCGCGACGAACCTCAGCGTCGAGCTGCTCGAGGCGCTCATGGAGCGCTTCTACGCGGCGCGGGCCAGGAAGGACTAGGAGCTGTCGCAGGCAGCGACAGCTCCCTCTTGCTCGAGTGTGTGAAGAAGGAAAGCAGGAGAGCAGGA
>CALDQK010000972.1 GCA_937911525.1 uncultured bacterium | reverse complement strand
CCGGCCAAGGCGGGCGCGCTGCCGCTGCTGCTGCTGTTGGCGTGGTGAGCGCGCAGCTTTTTGGAGGCCGCGGCCGCCGGCGCGCAGCCCGAGCCCGAGCTGCCGCCGGTGTCCCGCGGGCAGGACTGTCTCTGCCTCAAGGCCCGCCATGAGCGCAAGCTGACCGAGCCGCCCCGGCGCTACAGCGAGGCGACCTTGCTGGGCGCCATGGAGCGGGCTGGGCGCGACCTCGAGGAGGAGGAGCTGCGGGCCGCCTTGCGGGACCTGGGGCTGGGCACCCCAGCCACCCGCGCCGCCACGATCGAGACCCTGATCCGGCGCCGCTACCTGGGTCGCGAGGGGAAGGTCCTGCGCCCCACCCCCGTGGGTCGGGCGCTGATCGGGGGCCTGCCGGTCGAGAGCCTGACGAGCGCGGCCCTGACGGGCGAGTGGGAGGCGCGCCTGGCGCGGATCGCGCGCGGCGAGGAGGACCCGGCGGCCTTTCGCCGCGACCTGCGAACCTTCGTGCGCGACGCGGTCGCGGCGCTGCTCGAGGCCCCCCGGATCGACCTCCCTGACGCGCCCGGGGGCGGCGGCGGCGGCGGTTGGGGCGGCGGCGCTGGCGGCGGCGCTGGCGGTTGGGGCAGCGGCGGCAAAGGCGGGCGCGGTGGGCGCGGGCGTCGTCGGAGAGGTCGGGGCGGCAGCTCCGGGTCCGGGGCCTCGGCCGGGAAGTCTCGCCGGAGCCCCTCGAGCCGGAGCCCCTCGAGCCGGAGCCCCTCGAGCCGGAGCCCCTCGAGCCCCTCCAGCCGAGGCCGCTCGAGCCCAAGCCCCTCGGGCCGGGGAGGTTCCGCGCGTGGGCAGGGCTCGACCCGGACCCCCAAGCACAAGCGCACGCAGTCCGAGAGCGGCGCTCGCTCGGCTGGCGGCAAGCGCAAGGTGGCAGGCGGACCGCGCTGCAAGCGCTGCCGCAAGGGCCAGATCGTGCGAGGCAACCGGGCCTGGGGTTGCGACCGCTGGCGAGAGGGCTGCCACCTCGTCGTGGCCTTCGTGGTCGACGGGGTCCCGATCCCCCCGACGAGGCGGACCGACTCTTTCGGCGCGGGCAGACTCGGCTCTTCGCGGAGCATCCGGAGTCGGGACGACGGGCGCGCCTGGTGCTGGCGCCCCAGGCGCCGCACCCAGTTCGTTGGGAAGAGACGAAACGCACCTCGGCGGGTCAGGCCCGGTAGCGACTTAGGGCGAGGTGTCGACCCTGGTCGGGCTGGGGTCTCGCGGCCGGAAGCGCGCGCTGGAGCGGCTCACTCGGCAGATCGTCCGGGACCAGACGTCTCGGGAGCTCGGGCGACGGGCGAGATTGGACTTAGGGGAGCAAGCGTAGCCCTGGGGACAGGTGTCCCGAGCAGGACGCCTACCGATTCGAAAGGACTTGTGAAATCGCGCTTTGGTCCAGGCCATGCAAAGAGGTGGGTCGGAAGCAAGGAAGGACCGACTCCCATGATGAACCTCGGACGACTGACGACCCTCACGATCCTGCTGGCCGCCCTGAGCGGCGTGGCCTCGGCTCAGACCACCGACCCCGTCGGCTTTCGCCGCACGAAGGACTCCTTCCCCGAGCACGCTCGCGGGACCCGCGTGGCGATCGGCGACGTGGACGGCGACGGCGACCCCGACGTCTTGATCAGCGGGCGCCTGCTGCTGAACAGCGACGGCAAGGGGACCTTTCGCTACGTGCCCAAGGCGGGGCTGAACCGCTTCTGCCGGGCGGCGATCCTGCTCGACTACGACCGGGACGGCGACCTCGACGTGTTCACTTCGGGGCCCGACCGCATGATGCGCAACGACACCAAGCAGGGGGTGGTGCGCTTCACCGACGTCAGCGCCGCGGTCGGGATCAGCGACGACGGCCTGCCCGGTGAGGGCCTGGGCGCCGGCGACCTCAACGGCGACGGCTACCCCGACATCTACGTGGCCAACTACGAGCTGGGCGGGCTGGCCCGCGGCACGGCCGACAAGCTCTACCTGAGCAACGGCCGCGGCGGCTACTACCTGGACTCGCAGGTCGCCTCTCGCCTCTGCGGGCGCGGCGTCAACATGGGCGACTTCGACCAGGACGGCGACCTCGACGTCTTCGTCAGCAACTACCGCCTCCAGGGCAACCTGCTCTACGTGAACCAGCTCGACCAGTCCCGCGGCTACTCGCTGCGCGCCGAGGAGCGCGGGATCAGCGGCGGCGCGGCGCACACGATCGGGTCGGTCTGGGGGGACCTCGACGGCGACGGCGACATCGACATGATCATGGGCAACTTCAGCCACCGCGGCGGGCCCTACGGCATTCAGCCCATGGTCATGGTCTGCCTGCAGAGCGCGGGTCGCTTCAGCTCGCGCTGGGCCCGGGACTACGGGATCACCTGGCGCGAGCCCCACAGCAACCCGACCCTCTTCGACATGGACGACGACGGGGACCTCGACCTCTACCTGACGACGACCTACGGCCAGTCGGCCGACGTCTACCGCAACCGCCTGGTCGAGGACGGCGCGCTGCGCTTCCGCAACGCCACCACGCGGGTCCGCGGCGCGACCTACGACGCCTGGGGCTGCGGCACCCTCGACGTGGACAACGACGGCGACCAGGACCTGATCGTCGCCGTCGGCGGCGGACGCCCCCCGGTCCTGCTGCGCAACGAGCGCGCCCAGCGCATGCCCAAGCGCCAGAGCGTCCGGCTCCGCCTGCGCGGCACGACCTCGGATCGCTGGGGCGCCGGCGCGACGGCGATCCTGAGCGGCGGCGGCGCGCGGCGGACCGTGCGTCAGCTCAACCTGGGCCACGGGACCAGCTCGCAGTCGGAGCCGATCCTGCACTTCGGCGTGGGCAAGGCGCAGGGCCCCTTCCAGGTCGAGGTCCGCTGGCCTTCGGGCAAGATCAGCAAGCTGAAGATCAAGAGCGGCGGGCTCTACCAGGTCACCGAGCCCAAGGGCCCGGTCGTGCGGCCGGCGCCCTGGGCGAGCGGCTCGACCAGCCCGACGGTCCCTGGCTGGCCGACCTACCCCGGTCGCTGAGGGGAACTGGGGGAATGGAGAAGGAGCTGTCGCTGGGTGCGACAGCTCCTTTGCGTTCCGGAGATGAGAAGGAACGCAGGAAGAGAGGAAAGCAAGAAGAGTGGCTTCTTCCTGCTTTCTTGCTTTCCTTCTTCACACACTCGTGTGGTAGGGAGCTGTCGCGGTCAGCGACAGCTCCCCAGCTACTTCTCGAGCCGCTTGACCAGCCCCGACTTGATGTCCTTGCCCACGTTCTTCTTGCCCAGGTAGATCTCCCAGATCGCCTGGGCGAAGCCGAGGCTCTTGATCACGAGCGGCTTGCAGCCGGGCAGGAGCACGGTGACGCCGAGCTTGGGCTGCCACACGAAGCGGATCGACTGGTTCTCCTTGCACTCCTGGTCCGCGAAGAGCTTGTTCATGCGGTCGATCTCCGCCTTGAACTGGCTCTCCTTGGGGTAGTTGGCGCGGATCGCCTCGACGAAGGCCTCCGACATGTCGTCGCCGTCGACGTTGCGCTCGAGCTGGAGGTGGAGCACCTTCCACACGTCCGCCTTGGCCAGGGCCGCGGCGTCCTTGGGGGTCGCGTCCTTGTGCACGTAGCTCGCGATCACGTAGACGTTGAACCACACCTTCTCGCGCAGGGCCACGCCCGTGCAGCGGAGGGGGATCTGCTTCTTCTCGTGCTTGTGCGTGACCTCGCTCGGGAAGGTCTTCTTGCTCCCCTTGACCTTTAGCTGGGACTGGCCCGCGGCGAGGGGGGCCAAGGCGAGCAGCAGGGGCAGCGCGAGGGTCAGGGCGCGACGCATGGAGACCTCCAGTCGGAATCCCGGAGCCTAGCAGGCTTCCTGCTGGCTTCGCAGAGGGAGGTCGCCATACTGGGGCCATGTTGCAAGCCAGCCAGTTGATCGAGTGCAGCGGGGACCACCGCGCCATGGGCGAAGCCCAGGGACGGGCGGCCCGCGCCGCGCTGCAGGGCGTGATCCGCGCCTTCCTCCGCGGCGACGACTTCGAAGCCGCCCGCCCGCGCCTGATGCCCCGCGCCCTCTTCCAGGCCATGGCCGAGCGGCGGGCGACCAAGCTCATGCGGCGCGAGCTGAGCAAGCAGGCGCCCGAGCAGCTGGCGCGGATGCAAGGGATCGCCGCGGGAGGCGGGGTCCCGGTCAAGCGGCTCCACCTCGGGCTCGCGGCCGAGCTGCTGCTGAACGAGGTGGCCTGGATCCCGCCCGGCCCGCGCGGCGGGGGGGCCTGCTCGGCCCTGGGCGTGACCGGCTCGCGCAGCGCGGACGGGCTGGCGCGGATCGCCAAGAACTTCGACTACCCCGAGGACTACCGCGTCGGCTTCTGCGTGCGGCGCAACCGGCCCAAGCGCGGGCTGGCCTCGCTCGACGTCGGGGTCGCGGCCCTGGCGGGCTGCCACTCGGGCGTCAACGAGGCGGGCCTGGCGCTGACCTACAACTACGGCTACGGCCAGGACAAGAGCGACGCCAAGCTGCCGATGACCCTCCTCGCCCAGCGCGTGCTCGAGGGTTGCCGCAGCGTCGAGGACGCCGAGCACATGATCCGCCAGACGCCGCGGGCCGGCGGCGCGATCCTGACCCTCGCCGACGCGGGGGGGGCGCTCTGCGTGCTCGAGGTCTCGCCCACGCGCTGCGAGGCGCGCCGCGGCGAGCTGACGGCGGCGACCAACCACTACCTGACCCCGCGCCTGGTCGAGGTCGACGTCCCCAAGGACGCGATCTACGGCGCCCACGCCTTGCCCTGGCTGCGCGGGCTGCGCGTCCACGACTCGAGCGAGTCGCGCTTCGCGCACCTCGAGCGGATCGCGAGCGAGGTCGAGCGCTTCGACCTGGCCGCGCTCGAGGCGGTCCTGCGCGACCACGGCCCCGCGGGGCGCGGCGACGACGGGACGCTCTGTCGGCACGGCGACTACTACAAGAGCACCTGCTCGGTGATCCTCGATCCGAACGCGCGCTCGCTGCGGGTCCTCTTCGGACAGCCCTGCGAGCACCCCTACGTCGAGCACCGCCTCGAGGACTCCGTGCCCGCGCCTCAGCGCCGACCCCTGCCCCTGGCGAGCTGAGCGTGCACGCGCTGGTCACGGGGGCCTCGGGCTACCTCGGCTACCCGCTCGTCGAGCAGCTCCTCGCCGCCGGGCACCGCGTGACGGGGACCTCGCAGGACGGGGAGGGCCTGCCCGCCGGGGCGCAGCCCCTCGAGCTCAGCCTCGACGACGGGGGGCTGCGGGCTGGGGCAGAGCTGCGCGTGCTGCGACCCGACTGGGTGTTCCACCTGGCGGCCGAGAGCAACGCCGACCGCTGCGCGGAGGACGCCGAGCGCGCCGTGCTGATCAACACCGCCGCCAGCGGCAACCTGGCCGCGGCCGCGGCCGAGCTGGGCGCGGCCTTCGTCTTCAGCTCGAGCGACCTCGTGTTCTCGGGGGCGGAGGCCCCCTACCGCGAAGAGGACGCGCCTGGACCGCTGGGGCCCTACATGGCGAGCAAGGCCGCGGCCGAGCGGCTGGTCGAGCTCAACTACCCGGGCGCCTGCGTCGCGCGGGTCGCGCTGCTCTACGGACCTCAGCGGGGTCGCCACGGGTCCTTCACCCAGACCCTGGTCGAGCGGCTGAGCGCGGGCGAGTCGGTCCCCTGCTTCACGGACCAGTTTCGGACGCCGATCCTGAACGAGGACGCCGCCGCCTGCCTGATCGCCCTCGCCGAGCGCGGGGCGCGCGGCGTGGTCCACGTCGGCGGGCCCGAGCGGGTCTCGCGCTACGAGCACGCCCTCGCGATCGCGGAGGCGGGCGGCTTCGAGCCGGGCCTGTGCCGCAAAAGCGAGGTCGCCGACGTGGCGGGCCTCTCAGCGCGCCCCCGCGACGCGTCGCTGGTGATCGAGCGCCTGGTCGAGTTGACCGGGATCACCCCCCGCGGGGTGGCGGAGGGAGCGAAGGCCGTCTTCGCTTAGGCAGAGCCTGGGCGATCTCGACTCGGCCCGTGTCCAGGGCCCCGCCATCTCGCCGCTGCTCCCTGGGCCCGCTATCCTGAAGGGCAGGGGAGAACCCGCTCGGTGAGCACTCAGACCGATCAGTTGCTGGAGAAGGTGATCACCTCCAACCGCTTCGCGGTGGAGGAGCAGATCTCCGAGGCCCGCTCCTGGGGCGCCGAGTTCCACCCGGACAAGGACCTGGCCGAGCTGCTCTTCATGCGGGGCGTGCTCGATCGCTCGCAGGTGGCCCTGATCCGACGGCTGGCGAAGATGCGCCACGGCTCGGCCCGCTTCGGGCGCGCCAACGAGGCCACCAGCCGAGCCGAGCGCACGCAGGACCAGAAGAGCCGCAAGCAAGAGGAGCGGCGCAAGCGCCGGGCGAAGAAGAAGCGGAAGGGTCAGGCCGGCTCGGGCAGCGAGCTCAGCTCCGGCAGCGAGCTCAGCTCCGGCAGCGAGCTCAGCTCCGGCAGCGAGCTCCGCTCCGGCAGCGAGCCTGGCGCTGACTCGGCCGTCGAGGAGGCGCCCACGGCCGCGAGCGGCTCGACCCCGCTCACGCCGGCCAAGCAGGACGACGTCGAGACCCTCGAGGAGACGCCCACCGTCGCGCCCAAGAGCGCCCTCGACCCCATCGAGCGCGAGACGATCGAGACCCACGAGCTGCCCACCACGCGCAGCGAGCAGGAGGAGAAGCCCAAGCGGGCCAAGAAGCTCCGGCGCGGCAAGATCCCCGAGGTCGTCGGGCGCTACGAGATCCTGGAGAAGGTCGCCAGCGGCGGAATGGGGATCGTCTACAAGGCCCGCCACAAGGACCTGGACCGGATCTTCGCGCTCAAGGTGCTCACCCCGCGCGGCGAGGCCAGCGCCGAGGCCCTGGCCCGCTTCCAGCGCGAGGCCAAGATCGCGGCCCGCCTCGACCACCCCAACATCGTGCGGGTCTACGACGCCGGGCTCGACGACGACCTGCCCTACCTGGTCATGGACTTCATCGACGGGCCGAACCTCGACGAGCTGATCAGCGACGAGGGGATCGGCGTGCGCCGCACCGCGCAGATCACCAAGGCCGTGGCGCTGGCCCTGCACTACTCGCACAAGAACGGCGTCGTGCACCGCGACGTGAAGCCCGAGAACATCATCATCGACCGGGCCACCAACGAGCCCAAGATCACCGACTTCGGCATCGTCAAGATCGACCAGGACGAGGAGGAGTCGAGCAAGCTGACCCAGACGGGGTTCACCCTCGGCTCGCCTTGCTACATGTCGCCCGAGCAGGCCGAGGGGCGCCACGAGATCGTCGGACCCCGCTCGGACGTCTACTCGCTCTCGGCCACGCTCTACGAAATGCTCACCGGGGAGCCGCCCTTCGACGGCGACTCGATCCACGAGATCATGACCAAGGTCGTCCGCGACGAGCCGGTCCCGGTCGAGAAGAAGAACCCCTCGGTCCCCCGCGACCTGGCCGTGATCTGCATGAAGGCCCTCGAGAAGGAGCCCGGCCGCCGCTACGGCGACGCCAAGGCCTTCGCCGAGGACCTCGAGCGCTTCCTCAGCGACGAGCCGGTCCTGGCCAAGCCCTCGGGGCTCGTGACCCGCAGCCTGCGGATCGTGCGTCGCAACAAGCTCGCGACCGCGCTGGTGACCTTGCTCTTCCTGACCGTGCTGGCGGGCCTGGGCACCATGGCCTACCGCGAGCGAGAGCGACGCCACCAGGCGCGGATCGAGCGCAACGAGCTGGTGGAGGGCGCGCGCCGCCTCCAGGCCGAGGGCGCCGACGCCGAGGACCTCTCCTCCAAGCGGCGGCTGTGGTTCGAGGCCCTGCGCGAGGTCGAGCTGGTCCTGCGCGCCGACCCCAAGCACCGCGACGCGCTCGCGCTCAAGTCCGAGCTGGTGCTCGAGCTGGGCGACCACCTGCTCGAGAGCGGAGAGGTCTCCTTCGCCGAGTTCATGTTCACCGCCTACGGGGCCGGCGTGGTGGACGCCGCCACCATCGACTCGCGCGTCACGACCGCGCGTCAGGGGGTGTGGGTCCGGCGGGCCGAGCGCGCCGAGCAGCGCGGCGACGTGGGCATGGCCCTCGACCTCTACCGCAAGGGGCTGCGGGCCCTGACCGAGGCCGGCCTCTCGGGGAAGCGGCTCGAGCACCGGATCGCGAGCCTCCAGCGGACCAAGGCCCAGCGCGAGCGGCGGGAGCAGGTCGACCGCCTGATCCGGCTGGCCGATCGCAGCACGGCGCGCGGCGAGCACGCCCAGGCCTTCGAGACCCTCCGCGAGGCGCTCGAGCTCGACCCCGAAGCGGCTGACGTGCCCGGTCGCCTCGACCTCGCCCGCCAGCGAGCCCGGGAAGAGGTCATGCAGAAGACGCGCCAGGTGGCGACGGCGCGGGCGCGGGTCAAGACGGTCCTGATCGAGGGCGGGCTGAAGGCCGTGGACGAGCTGATGGCCAAAGGCGACGCGGCCCAGCGCCGCGCCAACGACGCCCTGGCCCGCGACCAGTTCGACGGCGCAGAGCGGGAGCTCAAGGCCTCGCTGGCGCACCACCAGGCGGCCTACGAGCTGGCCAGCGCGACCCGCGCCCGCGACGTCGCTCAGCGCGAGGCGCGCGAGGCCGAGCGTCGCCAGGCGGCGCGCTTCGCGCCCCGCCAGCTCGGCGCGGCCAAGGAGCTCCTGGCCCGGGGCGCCGAGGCCTTCGCCCGCGGGGATCACCGCAAGGCCCAGGAGCACTTCGAGAACGCGGCGACCTACTACCGGCTCGCGGCCCGCCAGGGCGGCAGCAAGAGCAAGGTGGCCGACGCGCGCGAGGAGGCGCAGGCGCTGCGCCGCGAGCTGCTGGGGGCGCTCAGCCCGCGCCAGCGGACGCCGAGCTTCCAGGCCGCAGAGGCCGACTTCGCCCGGGCCGAGCGCCACTACGACATGCAGGAGTTCGACGCGGCGCGGGTGCTCTACCGGCGCGCGACCCAGGCCTTCGAGGGGATCAAGGGGCACGTGCCCCAGATCCGCGAGGCCTACACGGCCCAGGCCCAGGTCCACACCCTGCGCAAGCAGTGCGAGGACGAGTTCGCGCTCGAGTTCGCGAGCGACGACTTCAGCCGCGGGCGCCAGAGCCAGCTGGAGGGCGACACGGCGCTCGCCAACAGCAACCCCAAGCTCGCGAGCGAGAAGTTCGGCGAGGCGTCCTATCGCTACCGGCGCGCGCTCAACAAGGCCAAGCCCCACGCCGAGAACAAGCGCGAGTACGAGAAGGCCATGACGGTGGTCATGGACCTCCGCAGCGCCTGCGTCGACGAGAAGGTCGACTGGATGGAGGGCTTCAAGCGGGCCGAGGGCTACGTGCGCAAGGCCAAGGAGGCCTACGAGCGGCGCTACTGGAACGGGGCGCGGCGCTCGCTGGAGAAGGCGGCGCGCCTCTACCGGGTCCTGCTCGAGGACTAGCGCTCCGGAAGAGTGGGAGATCCATGACGCCGGCTGCGAATTTGAATCTGAATTCGAATCAGGAGTCAGGAACGGCTGTCGCTGAGCTCGCGATCGCCCGCAGCGAAGGGCTGCACGGTAGGGGGGTGTCGGGCACAGCCTCTTCAACGCAAAGGCGCAAAGGCGCAAAGGCGCAAAGAGGTCCAGCCCAAGAGCCAGATCGGGACGCCGAGTCGAGCGCGGCAAGCCCCCTGGACGCCCCACCCCCCCTCGACCCACGAGCGCCGCTCTTTGCGTCTCTGCGTCTCTGCGCCTTTGCGTTGAAAGAGCTCTCAGAGCGCCGCTCTCGGCCCCACGACCCAAAGCCAGGGCGCCCACCCCTTCAGCGACAGCCACGTCTTATTCCAGACTCCAATTCAGATTCGAAAGCTGAATGCGGAGCGGCAGTCGTGCGCTCCTCGAGCGGGCTCCTGCTCTCGCTCCTGCTCGCCCTGCTCCTGCCCCTCAGCGGCTGCCTCGAGCTCGAGCGCCTCGAGCTGCAGCTCGCCGGCGGCCAGGGTGGGCAGCTCGTGCTCGAGCGGGTGCTCCGCGTGCCCCCGGGGCTGCGCGCCCAGGAGGCGGTCGTCGACGAGCTGGCTTGCTGGCAGGGCGTCACGGCCTGGACCTCGATCTCGGCGGTCGTCAGCGGAGGGCGGCTGCGCTACCAGGCGCGCGGGCGCTTCGAGCGGCTGAGCGAGCTGCGCCAGCGCTCGAACAAGAGCTCCTTCGCGGTGTGGCGGCGAGACATCGAGTTCACCGACTCGCTCGCGCAGGGACGCCGGCGGGGGGAGACGGGCTCGACGCCGAGCTGCTGACCCTGCTCGGGCAGCGCGAGCCGCCTCCTTGCCAGGTGGACTTCCTCGTGCGCGGCCCCGTCGCTGACGCGCCCGGCTTCGCGCGCAGCGGCGAGCGCTGGCGGCGGAGCGCGGACGTGCCGGCGCTGCTGCGGACCCTGCGCGAGGAGCTGCGCGCCGCGGTCGCGCAGGTCGAGACCCGCCCGGAGCTGCTCGAGGCGCTGCAGGGCGTGGTCGATCGCCACAACCGGGCGGCGCTGAACCTCTCGCCGGCGGGCCCGCCCGAGCAGGGCTGGCGCGAGGCCCTCGCGCGCTGGGGCGGGCCCGAGCTGCGCGCCTGGCGGGCGGCGCTCCTGCGGCACCCGGTCCTGGCCACCAGCCGGCTCGAGCAGCTCGAGCGCCGCTATCGGGCAGGCGCGCCTCCGGCGCTCTGGGGCGCCCTCTGCGACGACCTGGTCGAGCTCGCCCCGCCGCGGGTCGCGCGCCAGGCCGAGGCCCTCCGCGCCCGGCACCACGCGCGCGGCGGCGACCTCGCGCAGGCGCGGGCTTCGCTCTTGCGGGCTCAGGAGCTCGGCTCGCTCACGGGCGACCCCCAGGCCCTGGCGCTGCTCGGCGAGCGGGGCGCGCCCCTGCGTGACGAGCTGCGCGCGCGCGCGGCGCCCCTCGGGCGTCTGCTGGCCGCGCTCGACGCCGCCCACGACGCGCTGAGCGCGGCCTGGCAGCTGAGCGAGGGCGAGGACCGCGCCGCGGCCGCCGGCGCGGAGAGGGCCCTGCGCCAGAGCGCGAGCGCGGCGGCCCTCGTCAGCAGCAGCCCGGCCGACCTCCCCCTGCGCAGGCAGCTCCTGGCCTTCAGCGCGCTGGAGCAGGCGCGAGCCCACGCGCTGGCGCTGCGCTTCGAGGAGGCGCGGCAGGCCTGGCGTCGCGCCAACGCGGGCGGGCTGCTCTCCGGCGCGCAGCTGGCGGACCCGCTCCTGGCCGAGCTGGACCTCGAGCTCGCGCCTGGGCGCGGGGCAGCCTTGGAGCTGGGGGCGCAGCCCGCCCACGGGCTGGCCTCGGGCGAGCTCCACGCGCTGCTGCGCTGCGCCGAG
>CALDQK010000971.1 GCA_937911525.1 uncultured bacterium | reverse complement strand
GCTGCCCGACGCGATACAGAAGGAGAATGGCGGCGAGTACGTCAAGTCGGTGCTTGCGGAGGACGCGGGCAAGCTGTCCAATTTCGTGCAGGGCGCCGCGAAGGATCAGGCCGCCGCGCTCGCCGCCCGCCCCCATCAGCTGGTCGCGCACGCGCACCGTCAGCTTCAGCTCGCGCCCGCTCTGCACGCCGTGGTAGCGGAGGGGGAAGGCCACGTTCTCCCAAATGGACATGTTGACCAGCAGGGCGCCGGCCTCGAGCACGACCGCGCAGCGCGCGCGGAAGCGCTGGTCGCCGCGGAAGCTGGCCTCGTAGATGTCCTCGCCGTCGAAGAGGACCTGCCCCTCGAAGGGACGGAGCAGCCCTGCCGCGGTCTTGAGCGCGGTGCTCTTACCGCCGCCCATGTCCAGCGAGACCAGGGCGGAGACCTCGCCCTTGAGGATCTCGAGGTCGAGCCCCCGGATCGCCGGGGAGGCCGGGTCGTAGCCGGCCGTCACGCCGCGCAGCTCGAGCAGGGGGCGGTCGCTCATTAGAGGAAGAGGGAGATGAAGCTGTTGAGGACGAAGACCAGCGCCATGCCGTGCACGACCGACCGGGTCACGGCGATCGGGATCTCTCGCCGCGAGGCCTGCACCGCGTAGCCCTCGCGGATCGCGACCAGGACCACCGCCCCGCCGAAGAGGGAGGTCTTGACGAGAGTGTGGATCAAGTCCTCCTCGCGGATCGCGTTCACCAGCGCCTCGAGGGCGAAGGGCATCGAGGGGCTGAGGGTCTTGGCCAGGAAGTAGCCCCCCGCCAGGCTGACGGCCGAGCCGTAGATCGTGAGCGAGACGGCCGAGACCACGCCTGCGAAGAGGCGTGGGAACACGATCATGTGCTCGAGCGGGATCCCCATGCTGCGCATCGCGTCCAGCTCGCCCGAGAGCTTCATGCTGGCCAGCTCGACGCAGATCGCCGTCCCCGAGCGGCCGACGATGATGAAGGCCACGATCATGGGGATCGCGTTCTCGACCAGGATGTGCGCGCTGAGGTCGGCCACGTCGATGGGGTACTCGTTGGCCTTCGTGATGATCAGGGTCCCGAGGGTCAAGGCGGCCAGGCTGACGAGGGGCAGCGCGTGGACCCCCGTGAACAGGGTCTGGGTGGTCGCCACCCGCAGCACGGCGCGCAGGCCGTGGGTCCGCACGTAGGCGAACACGGCCAGGGCGCCGTAGAGGAGCGCGAACACCTCCGCGCCGAGGCGAAAGGCCCGGATCGCGGTCCCGCCGAGCCAGCGAATGGGAGTCAGCAGCGCGTTCAGCTCAGAACTCCAGGAACCAGAGGAAGCGCCAGCGCGACTCCTCCGGGGTGGTGGTGTGGCCGACCAGCCCGCCGAGCACGTCCCAGCGCTGCTCGCCCTGAGGCGTGGAGCGCGCGCTGAACAGGCCCAGGAGCAGGCTCATCTCCCGGTAGCCCTCCACGTCGCTGCGGTAGTGGAAGAGCGTCCAGAGGGGCTCGAGGATCCGGTCGAAGTTGCGCAGCGGGTCGGGGACCCACAGGGGCGCTGGGACCCGGACCTCGAAGTAGCCGTCGTGGCGGTCCTCCCACTTGGCGAGGGGCCAGATCTGGGCCGAGAAGTCGCTCTTGCCCGCCTTGTCCCCCGCGTCCTGCGAGTAGAGCCGGGAGTGGAACCAGAGCAAGGGCAGCAGCCAGAAGCGGTGGTCGTCGTACTCCTCGGTGACCTGGTGCTCGGAGCGCCCGATCGGCCACAGCCAGAAGTGGCGCGTGTAGTCGCCCCGGTGGCGGTAGCCATAGACCGGCCACAGGTCGACGCGCGTGTGGTCGGGCCCGCTCCCGTAGATGAAGAAGGGGAAGGGCGCCCGCACCTCCGAGTAGTCCGTCCGCTTGTCCGTCCACCAGCGGAAGAGCGGCCACAGGATCACGTTGTCGTCGACCCAGTCGCTGCGGGTCCGCCCGTAGAAGGGGAACACGAAGAGCGAGCTGTAGGGGTTGCGCGAGTTGGTCGACTCGTAGGCGTAGTGAAAGAAGGGCCACAGGACCGTGGTCCGGTCGAACACGACCTGCCCGTCGTCGCGCTCCTTGCGGAAGTGCCCGTAGAAGGGGAGCAGGCGCCAGCCCGAGT
Organism: uncultured bacterium; assembly: GCA_937911525.1. GTDB lineage: Bacteria > Planctomycetota > J058 > J058 > J058 > NORP233. The sequence continues at coordinate 9,200 of CALDQK010000971.1, read as the reverse complement.
GCCCGCCGCCCGAGGTCGTGGCGAAGAGCGGCCACATCACGTGGTGGGTCTCGTTCTCGCCGTCGCGGGCCCAGCCATAGAGGGGGAAGAGCACCCCGATCGCCTCGTCCTTGCCCAGCAGCCCCCGCAAGGTCCCGCCGAAGGGGAAGAGGTAGAAGTAGCCGCCGTCGACGGGGTGGCTGCCCGTGAACACGAAGGGGAAGAAGATCGTGTCCGTGTCGGGGAACCCGTCGGGGTCGGTCCGCTCGTAGCGCTGGAAGAAGGGGTAGAGCCGGTAGACCCGCTGCTCCGGGCTGCTCTCGATCAGCCCCAGGGGAAAGAGCGCGTGGACCTCGCGTCGGTCGAGCTCTTCGTTCTTGCGGGTCTGGAAGAGGGGCTTGATCCCGAGGTCGTAGTCCCACTCCACGCGCCGGGTGCCCTCGCGATGAGGGATCGGGTCCGCCTCCCACTCGCCCACGGGCGGGAGGAAGGCGAAGCTGTGCCCGCAGCCGGCGAGCATCAGCAGGGGCAGGAGCAGGAAGAGCAGCAGGCAGCTCCCCGTCGAGCGGGGCGGGTGCCACTGGTCGAGCTTCAGCACGCCCCGCTTGAGCAGCACCTCGCCCGGGGTGATCCCCAGCTGGTTGGCCTCCTCCTGGGCGGCCGCGGCCTGCTCCTCGTCGATGAGCCCCTGCTGGCGGAGCGCTTGCAGGCGCTGGGTGTGGGCCGGCTCTTCCTCCGCCTCGGGGTCGCGCACGAAGAGGCACTCCACGTCGCCGAGGCGCAGCCGCGCCTCCTGCCCCTCGATCGCGCGGGCCTGATCGGGCTTGAGCGGCGAGCCGTCGACCTGCGTCCCGTTCTTGGAGCCGCACTCCTCGACCCCGGGCACCCCGTTGCGCCAGGTGATCCGGCAGTGCTCGGCTGAGACGGTCGGGTGCTCGATCGCGAGGTTGCAGCGCACGTCGCGCCCGATCAGCGTCGAGAGGCGCGAGAGCGGGTGCAGCTGGACGGGCTGGCTCTGGTCGGCGTCCGAGAGGTCCACCACGAGGCGGGCCCGCGAGGAGCGCAGGGGCAGCCGGCCAGAGCGGTGGCGGCGCGCGGCGGGGAGCTCTGCTGCCAGGGAGGCATCGAGGAGCACGCTCTGGTCGACCGAGCTGCCGGGGTCGAGGACCGGCAGGGGGGCGTCTTGGGGGCGGAAGCGGAGCGAGTCGTTGTAGGCCGCCGCCAGCCAGGTCGCGATCGGATAGCGCGAGAGCTCGGCGTCGCTCAGCTCCAGGCGCGGGAGCGAGACCTCAGGGCGGGCGGCGAAGGGGGCGAGCAGCTCAGGGGGCGCGCTCTCCGCCTCGTAGCCGCTGAAGATCCACAGGCCGAGGCGCTCGCGGTCGAAGAGCTCCATGCCGAAGTGGAAGCGCCGGCCACCCTCGGGCGTCGAGCTGAGGAAGCAGAGCCAGTAGGGGCGCGCTGGGGCGTGCCCCGGGTCGCGATAGCAGGTCCAGCGCACGGGACGGCCCGGCTGGTCGAGGCGAGCCGCCGCGTTGATCACCGCCGCGAAGCTGCGCGCGGGGTAGGCGATCAAGCGCCGCACGACCTCGACGCGGGGCTCGAGCGAGGGGTCCTGGCCCTGGCCGGGCTCGGCCGCTTGATAGGGCACGTGCCGCCAGAGTCCGTTGGGGGTGCGACCCAACAACCACGACCAGAGCTCTGCGGGTGTGTTCACCCCCGACCCCCCGAGCGCCGCCGACGTCCCGTGCCGGCAGCGGGGCGGGAGGATAACAAGTTCCCGTGATTGGACCTACGTTGCTTTGGACCGGCTAGCCCGTCTTGGCGACGGGCGAGGCGCTGCCGCGATGGAGCGCGTCGGCCTTGGCGATCAGGGGCTCGCGGCGCAGGTCCTCGAGCGCCTCGCTCTTGAGCCGGTAGGAGCCGCGGCGGCTGCCGCGCTCCAGCAGGCCGCGGCGCTTGTAGAGCTGCTGGCTGATCGTCGAGGAGAGCGAGCCGGGGACGGGCACGCCGCGCAGGCGCTTGAAGCACGCGCTGAGCAGATGGCAGTCGAACTCGGCCGTCCCGCAGTGCTCCTGGAGGAAGTAGGCCACGAGCAGGGTCTGGCGCCACTTCTTGTTGGTGGGCACCGCGCGCAGGAAGCGCGAGAGGCCGATGATGCTCGGCAGGGCGGGGACGCTCTTGGGGCGAGCCGCGGGGCGCTGGCGCAGCTTGCGGACGGACTCGATCCGCTCGACGGCGCGCGGGCTGAGGCGGTAGGCGCCGCGGCGAACGCGCTCCAGCCAGCCGCGGCGGCAGAGGTAGACGAGCTGGCTCCCCTGGACCGGGGCCGGCGAGGGCAGCCCGGCGAGCAGGGTGGAGAGGTCGCCGCAGGTGAAGGCGACCGAGCCGCGCTCGCGGGTCAAGTAGTCGCCGGCCACGAGGACCAGCGCGCCCTTGGCCGAGAGGTCTCGCCCCCAGCGGCTGCGCTTGCTGCGCGGGTCGAGCTCGGCGAGGAACTCCTCGAAGGAGCGCGGCTCACCGGACGCGGACTCGTCCTCTTCCTCTTCGCCGATGAGCAGCCGCCGGATCTCCTCCGCGTTGGCGAAGAAGGACTCCGCATCGCAACGGAGGGTGACCGTGCTGTCGTCGTTGATGGTGAGGATGAGTCGAGCGGTCATGAAGGCCTAGGTGCGCGCCAACGGGTGAGAATCCCACTATGCGCCCGCCGTGAGGCTCCGTCAAACCCCGCACAGGGGGCCTCTGTGACCCTTCTCGCAACTCGTGGCAGGGGCGAACATAACGCACCGCGTCAACCTTGTTCGACTTGCTATGGGGCTCACGAGCGGATAAGAACTTGGGGAGCAGGAGGCTCCATGTCGAACCCTGAGCTGCAGCTTGGACTGATGAAGCTCTTGTCCACCAAGCACTTCCCGTTGCAGTCACCGCGACGGAAGGTCAAGCTAGCGCAGCTCGAGAAGGCAATGGAGAAGATCGGCAGCCCCACTGAACGGGGACCTTTGTTCGAGAACCTCTGCGAGCTCAAGGGACGCGGTTACGTCAACACCATCCCCAAGATCATTCTCAAAGAAGAGGCGGAGACGGCTGAGTTCGAGGTCTGGTTGACCCCTCTCGGCCGCACCGAGCTGCAAAAGAAGCTGGCCTAGCTCCAGCGAGCCTCGGAGCTCCAGGAAGGGGACGGAACTTCAGTTCCTCGCCCCTCCTCGGGCGCTCCGCCCGCAACGCCTCGCCGACGCGTCACAGCGCGCGAGGCCATGGAAACACACCTCAAATGACCGACTCTACCCAGGTCCGCCGCATCGCCCTGATGCTGGACTTCGACAACATCGTGTTGGGCCTCTCCAACCGCTCCTCCTTCCAGCCCCAGGCCATCCTCGACCGCGTGCTCGAGTCCGGCAAGATCGTCTACAAGCGCGCCTACGCCGACTGGTCCCGCTTCGAGAAGCACAAGATCAGGCTGCACGAGCTCGGCTTCGACCTGCTCGAGATCCCCAAGCGCTCCATGACGGGCAAGAACAGCGCCGATATCCGCATGGTCGTCGACGCCATGGAGCTCGTGATCAGCAAGGAGCACATCGACACCTTCTGCTTGGTCACTGGTGACAGCGACTTCACCCCCCTCGTCAGCTCGCTGCGCGAGAACGACAAGCACGTGATCGGGATCGGAATGCGCGACTCGTCCAGCAAGCTGCTGATCGAGTCCTGCGACGAGTTCCTCTACTACGACGAGCTCGAGGGCGTGTCCGAGAAGCGGAGCAAGGCCAAGCAGAAGGCCAAGCAGAAGCTCGTCACCAGCGGCAAGGTCAAGGGCCGCAGCGGCGACAAGGACAAGGACCCCAAGACCGCCGAGGAGGAGAGCCGCCGCCGGGCGGAGGGCCTGTTCCTCGTGCTCGACGGGACCCGCGCCCTGCTGCGCGACCGCGACACCGTGTGGGCGTCGATGGTCAAGCAGACCCTCGTCCGCAAGCACCCCTCCTTCAACGAGAGCTTCCACGGCTACAGCTCGTTCACCGACATGGTGCGCGACGCCATCGAGCTGGGGATCCTCGAAGGCGAGCGCGACGGCTCCAACGGCAACTGGAAGCTGACGGGCATCGGCAACACCGGAAACGAGCTCTCGCGGTAGGGACTCCTTTTCCTTGCGTTCTCGGGGCGGGGGGTGTCCAATCCGGGCACGAGCGCTTCCGCTCGCCGTTTCGTCGCGAAACCAACCTGAGCTCAGGTGTGTCTGGTGAGCTACGAAATGGCGATGAAGCGATCGCGCGACGATCGCTAAGCGACTGGGATCATTGAACTAGTGATTCTGGCTAGGGTGTTGCCTGAGTTATCACCATGAACGTCCTGCACGTCAGAATCGCTCGCCTCGCGCTCGCCCTGGTCGCCCTCGCCGCCCCGGCCTTCGCCGCTGAGCACGACGACCAGCCCCAGGAGCGCCCGACCGTCCTGGACCTGAGCGTCCTCGACCACGTGGACGTCGAGCCCTTCACGGGCTCGCTGCTCCACGAGCACGAGGACCTGCTGATCGGCGACGGCGACGACACCTTCCGCCTGACCCGGACCTGGGCCAGCTGGGGCGGCAGCGCCCTCGACTTCGGCTTCCACTGGGCCAGCCCCCTCTCGCTCCGCGTCGAGCTCGAGCCCGACGGCTCGCGCGCGGTGCTGATCGACGAGCGCGGCTTCCCGCACCGCTTCAAGCGGGAGGGCGGTCAGCTGCGCCAAGTCGAGGGCCTCCCCCTGGTCCTCGAGCGCAACAAGCGCGGCCACCTGCGCCTGGTGGGGCGCGTCCCGGGTGAGGAGCTGCGCTTCGACGGCGAAGGCCGGATCCGCAGCAAGCGCCACTACGGCCGCGAGGTCCTCCGCTACGGCTACCGCGAGGGCGTGCTCGTCGCCCTGCTCGGCTCCTGGGGTCGGCTCGACCTCGTCCGCGACGGCGAGGGCCGCCTGGTCGAGGTCCGCGGCCCCGGTCGCCTGCGCCTGAGCTACTCCCGCGACGAGCGGGGCGACCTGATCGAGGTCGCCCAGGGCGCGCGCTACGTCAGCTACGGCTACGACGAGCGCGGCCGCCTGGCCAAGCTCGCCAACGGTCAGGCCCGGATCGAGCACGACGAGCTGGGGCGCGTGGTCGCGATCAACGGCCCCGGCGTGCGCCCCCTGCGCCTCAGCTACGCCCACGGCAACGACGAGACCCACAGCGAGCTGGTCCGCGGCGACCAGCGCTTCCGCTACCAGCGCTCGGCCGACGGTCGCCGCTGCGAGCGCCGCCACCCCAGCGGCGCGGTCGAGGTCCTGACCCTGGACGAGCGGCGCCGTCCGCTCCGCCGTCAGCTCGGTCAGCGGACCTGGAGCTGGAGCTACGACGCCCAGGGCCGCCTGAGCGAGCGCCGGACCCCCGAGGGCGTGACCCGCTTCAGCTACCAGGGACAGGCCAGCCAGCCGGCGGGCATGGAGCTGCCCGGCGGTATCAAGCTCGCGCTCGCCTACGACCGCGCCGGCCGCCTGAGCGAGGCCCGCCACCCCGGCCTGGGCACCTTCAAGCTCCGCTACGACCAGGCCGGTCGCGTCAGCGAGCAGGTCGACGCCCGCGGCACGACGCAGCGCTTCCGCTACGACGAGCGCGGCTACCTCGTCGCCGTCAGCGACCCCCGCGGCACGACGCGCCTGACCCGCAGCGCCGAGGGCGAGCTGAGCGAGGTGCTGCACGCCGACGGCCGCAAGACCGTCTTCGCCAGCCAGCGCCAGGGCCGCCGCGTGACCGTCCGCCAGGGCGAGCACGTGATCGAGGACGTCAGCTACGACCGTCGCGGCCGCCCCTCGCGCCGCCGCGGCGCCCAGGGCGAGACGATCAACTATCGCTGGAGCCTGCGCGGCGAGTTGCTCTCGGCCCGCGACGAGCTGGGCCCGATCGCGCGCTTCAGCTACGACGACGCCGGCCGGGTGGCCTCGATCAGCGACGGCGCCGGCAACGCGGTCCGCTACGAGCGCCCCGACGCCAAGACCCTCGTGATCGACGACGCCACGGCGGGCAAGAGCGTGCTCCGCCACGACGCCTACGGCCTGCTGGTCGAGGAGGTCCGCGCCGGGAGCACGATCCGCTATCGCTACGACTCCGCCGACCGCCTGGTCGCGCGCGAGACGCCCCAGGGCACCGAGTCCTTCGTCTACGGCGCGCAGGGCCGCCTGGTCCGCCTCGAGGGCCCCTCGGGCGGCTACCGCCTCGGCTACGACCCCGCCGGCCGGCTGACCTCGCTGACCCACCTCGGCCTGGGCAAGTCCGTCCGCTACCGCTACGACGTGGCCGGCGACCGGGTCGAGACCCGCCTCCCCTGGGGCACGATCCGCTACGAGCGCGACGAGCTGGGCCGCGTCCAGAAGCTGACCACCGCCCAGGGCCAGACGATCCGCTTCGAGCACCGCCCCGACGGCCGGCGCAGCGCGATCCACTACCCCAACGGCGTCCAGACCCAGTTCCGTTACGAGGGCGCGCGCCTGGCCGAGGTCCGCTCGAGCAAGGGCCAGCAGGTGCTCAGCCAGCGCGCCTACCGCTACGACGCCCGCGGCCGCGTGGCCGAGGTCAGCGACGAGGAGGGCCGCAAGGTCCGCTACGAGCGCGACGCCCGCGGCCGCCTGCTCGCGGCCCGCGGAGCCGGCCTCGACGAGCGCTACGCCTACGACCAGAGCGACAACCTGCTGCGCGCCGGCGCCAAGGCCCTGGCGGGCAACCGCCTCCCCGGCGCCGGCGAGCGCCGCTACGCCTACGACGCAGCCGGCAACCTCAGCTCGGTCACGGGTCCCAAGGGCACGACCCGCTACGCCTACGACGTCGACGGCCACCTGACCCGGGCCCAGCTCCCCGGCGGCCAGACCGTCCGCTACGGCTACGCGCCCAACGGCACGCGCCTCTGGCGCGAGGACGGCGAGGGCAAGACCGAGTTCCTCAACGACCTGGCCCACGTGGCCGGTGAGCTGCGCGGCGGCCAGGTCGTGCGCAGCTACGTCCACGGCGAGGAGGTCGACGACGTGCTCGCGCTCGAGACGGGCGGGCAGAGCTACTACTACCACTACGACGCGGTCCGCAGCGTGACCGCCCTCAGCGACGGCGAGGGCCAGGTCGCCGCCAGCTACCGCTACTCGCCTTTCGGCGAGACCCTGGCGGCCGAGGGGCGCCTCGCGAAGCAGAACCCCTACCGCTACACCTCGCGCTCCTACGAGCAGGCGACCGGGCTCTACCACTTCCGCGCTCGCAGCTACGACCCCACGCAGGGCCGCTTCACCACCCCCGACCCCTACGGCCGGCGCGGCGGGCTGAACCTCTACGCCTACGCGCTCAACGACCCGACCCGCTTCAACGACCCCTGGGGCCTGTGGCCCAAGTGGCTCGACCGCGCGGCGGAGCGCGTGGCCGACGTCGTCAGCGAGGCCGCCACCAGCGCCGTGGCCTGGGCGGAGCAGAACCCGATCGCCAACGGGCTGCTCGAGGGCGGCCGGGTCGCGGTCGCCTTCGGCAAGGGCTTCGGCACCGGCGTCTACTCCGGGCTGAAGGGGATCGCGACCATGGTCCTCCACCCGGTCCAGACGGCGAAGGACATTCACTGGGCCCTGAACAACATGGACCAGGTCAAGGCCGCCCTCGGCGACAAGTTCGAGGAGTACCAGCAGGCCTGGGAGGACGGGGACTACGCCAAGGTCGCCGAGATGACCGGCTACGTGCTCGGCGAGGTCACCGCCGGCTTCGTGGGCGCCAAGGGCGTGGACAAGATCGCCAAGCTCGGCTCGGTCCGACGCGTCGCGCACGCCGCCGCCGCGTCGCGCCCCGCGCAGGCGGTCGGGCGCGGCGTGTCCGCCGTCACGGCCCCGATCCGCAGCGCGGCGGCGCCGGTGCTGCGCCCGGTGGCGGTCGTCGCGGCTCCCGTGGTGCGCGCGCTGACCACCGCGACCAAGCCCTTCGACTGGGCCGCGGAGAAGATCCTGGACACCGCGATCTGGCCCGTAGAGCGGCTGACCCGTCCTGCCCGTCAGGCCCTCGCCCGGCGCGGCCGGGTCCCGCCGGTCACGTCCGGCGCGAACCAGCTCGGCAACCCGGCCGCGCGGCTGGGTCAGGGCGCTCAGCTCGGCGGAGGCGGGCGGACCCCCGTCACTCGCGTTCCCCCGCGCCAGGGAGGCGCCAGCCAGTCGGGTGGGGCGGGCGCCCCCGCCGCCAACGGCGGCGGTCAGGTCAACGGCGGCGGTCAGTACAAGGGCGCCGCGGACCGGCTGCGCAACCCCGAGGCCCTCGGCGACACGCCCACTGGCGCGCCCACCAAGCCGCACGGCGACCTCTACCGCGGCGCGCGGGAGGCCTGGTCCGAGCCCGTCGATCCCGCCGCGGCGTCGCGCCTCTCGCAGCGGGCCCAGGCCGCCCAGCAGAGCGCGCGTCAGCTGCGCGAGCGGATGCGCACGGCGAGCCCCGAGCAGCGCGCGATCTACCAGCAGCGCTATCAGCAGCTGACCCAGGAGCGGATGGGCAAGTCCGGCACGATCCGCGGCAACCACGGCGCGAGCAACGGCACCGACGGGGCCTCGATCGGCGCGCGCAACTTCAACGCCGCCGAGCGGCAGATCAGCCAGTGGATCCGCGAGGGCCAGCCGCTGACGGTCGAGCGGATCCAGGAGCTGAACCGGATCCTCGGCAAGGACCTGGCCAACAACGGGTTCGAGCCGGGCGTCCTCCGCTCGGGCAACCTCGACGTGTCGGCCGGCGGGAACATCGCCAAGACCTACGTCCCGGCCAAGCAGGTCGGCCAGGCCATGGACGACTTCGTGAAGTGGTATCAGGCCAACGAAGCGACGATGCCCCCGATCGAGCTCGCGGCGCGCTCCTACCAGCGCCTGGTCAGCATTCACCCCTTCCCCGACGCCAACGGGCGGACCACGCGCATGGTCATGGACTGGGTCCTGCGCAAGAACGGCCTCCCGCCCGCCACGATGGACAACGTCAACGTGGCCGTGTTCGGCGGCCGCAACGCGTTCGGCATCGAGACCAAGGTCGGCGCGACCCCGACCGAGGCGATCGAGGCTGTCACCCAGGGCGTCGAGAAGTCCCTCGAGGTCCTGGGCGCCCCGATCCCCTGATCGATTGGCCCCGAGGGGAAGCGTCCCCCCAGGGGAAGCTTCCCCCCTGGGGAAGCGCCCCCGTCCCCCCAGGGGAAGCGTCCCCCCAGGGGAAGCGTCCCCCCGGGGGAAGCGTC
>CALDQK010000970.1 GCA_937911525.1 uncultured bacterium | reverse complement strand
CAGCGAGGCCCTCCTGCGCGCGCTCTTCGAGGCGCCCCTCGGCGCTGCGCCCACAACCGAGGCCGAGCGCGCGGCCCACACCCTCCTGGCCGAGCTGCGCCAGCGCGTCCCCGAGGCCGCGGGCGAGGCCTTCGCCTGGCAGCTCTACGAGCTGTGGGAGGCCAACGACGCGCCCAGCAAGCAGAAGTGGCTGCTGCACGCCCTGGCTCACTTCGGCGGCGACGCGACCGTGGCGCGGCTGACGCCCTTGATCCGCAAGTGGCCGGGCGAGAGCCAGCACCAGCGCGCCGTGCTCGGGCTGGACCTCCTGCGCGCGATCGGCAGCGACGCAGCCCTGAGCGCGATCGCGGGGATCGCGCAGAAGCTCAAGTATCGGGCTCTCAAGCAGCGCGCCAGCGAGTGCCTCGATCAGATCGCCTGCGCGCGCGGGCTGAGCGCCGACGAGCTGGCCGACCGGCTGGTGCCCGAGTGCGGGCTCGACGCGCAGGGCCAGCGCAGCTTCGACTACGGCCCGCGCCAGTTCGCCTTCGTGCTCTCGCCCGAGCTGGTCCCCATGGCGCGCGGCGCCGACGGCAAGCTGCGCAAGGCGCCGCCCAAGCCGGGCAAGAGCGACGACGAGGCGCTGGCGCCCGCGGCGCTCAGCGAGTGGCGCGCCTTCCGCAAGCAGGTCAAGGACGCCCTCGCGATCCAGGTCGACCGCCTGGAGCAGGCCATGGTCTCGGGCCGCCGCTGGCCCCTCGCCGACTGGGAGCGCCTGCTGCGCGCCCACCCGCTCCTGCGCCACGTCGTGCCCAGCCTGCTCTGGGCGGCCTACGACGAAGCGGGCGCGCCGCGCCCCTTCCGCGTCACGCCGGGCGCGCTGCTGGACGCCGCCGGCGCGCCGGTCGAGCTGGACGAGGGGGCGCGGGTCGGCGTGATCCACGCGCTCGAGCTCGAGCCCGCCGAGCGCGAGGCTTGGAACGATCGCTGGGACGAGCTGGGGCTGCTGGCGCCCTTCCCCCAGCTCGACCGCGAGGTGCTCGCGCCCAGCGCCGACGAACTGAAGGGCGACTCGCTGCGCGAGCTGGCTGGCGCCGATACCAGCCCCAGCCAGCTGCGCGGGAGCCTGATCCGCGCCGGCTGGACCCGGGGCGCCCCGCAGGACGCGGGGATCCTCTGCGAGCACCTGAAGTACTTCGCGAGCGCCGACCTGACCGCGATCGCGATCCACGAGGGCCTCTCGGTCTCGGGCGGCGACGACCGCTGGACCCAGTTCGCGCGCCTCGAGCGCTGCCTCTTCCTGCGCGGGCTGCACGCCCCCGGCGACGTGGCCTGGTTCGAGGGCGAGGGGGTCCCCCTGCGCGAGGTCCCCGCGCTGGTCCTGAGCGAGGTCCTGCGCGACATGCAGGCGATCGCGCGCCGGGCGGCGGAGGGCTAGGGCCTGGCCTCGCGCGCCGACGAGCGGCTGCGAGAGCTCGAGCGCGAGTGGCTCGCCACCCGCGACGAGGCGACCGAGCTGGCCTACGTGCAGGAGCTGGCCCGGCGCGGGCTGCTGCCGCGGCCGCGCCTGCTCCTGGCGGCCTACCTCGGCTCGAGCGGCGCGCTGGCGCTGCTCGGCGACGCGGGGTTTCCCGAGGAGGCCAACCTGCTGACCTGGCTGCGCGGGCTGGGCAAGGGGCGGCTGGCCCGACGCAAGGCGCTCTGCGAAGAGTCGATCGTGCGAGCGGGCTTCGCCGTTGCTGCCATGCTCGAAGAGGAAGGCCTGCTGCCAGGAGACGTCGAGCGCCTGGCAGCGTTCCTCGCTCCACAGGTGGGTGTGAGCTTCGCCAACGGATCCCCGCCCGACGTTCCTCCGCCAGGGCCGGAGGGTGAGCTGGGCGCAGCCTTCATGGAGTTGGGTCACCCAAGCCTCCAGCGTCGCGCCTCCGCCCTGGCCCGCCTGGCCGACGAGGCCGGCTCGCGCCTTGCCGAGCGGCACCGCAATCATCGACAAGTCCTCCGCGGCGCGATCCAGGACACGCTGCTGGCGTGGCTCTTCACCTCTCACGAGGCGGAGTGAGCGCGTGAGCAACCCCTCCCGCCCTTCCTCTGGACGTCGCCCGAGGGACGTGAAAGCCTCACCGATCCACTAGAGGGAGCACACGTGGCAGCCAAGATCCTCGCCTTCGCCGGCAGCGCCCGGCGGGACTCGTTCAACAAGAAGCTAGTGCGGGTCGCGGCGCGCGGCGCCGAGCAAGCCGGCGCCGAGGTGACCGTGATCGACCTGGCGGACTACCCGCTGCCGGTCTACGACGGCGACCTCGAGGAGCAAGGGATCCCCGAGAACGTGGGCAAGCTGCGCGAGCTCTTCAAGGCCCACGACGGGCTGCTCCTGGCCTGCCCCGAATACAACAGCTCGATCACGCCCCTGCTCAAGAACACGATCGACTGGGTCTCGCGCCCCGAGGGCGAGGACGGAATGCTCGCCGCCTACCAGGGCAAGGTCGCAGCGCTGCTCGCGGCGTCGCCCGGCGGCTTGGGCGGCCTGCGCGGCCTGGTCACGGTCCGCTCGATCCTGAGCAACATCGGCGTGGTCGTGCTCCCTAAGCAGCACGCCCTCTCGAAGGCCCACGAGGCCTTCGAGGGCGACGAGATTCCCGACGACAGGCAGCGCGGCGCGGTCGAGGCGATCGGCGCCGAGCTGGCGAACTTCCTGCAACGACTGGAGAGCTAGTCATGGACGTGTTCGACGCGATCTATCAGCGCCGCGCGGTCAAGCACTTCGACCCCGAGCACCGCCTGAGCGAGGAGGAGGAGCGCAAGCTGCTCGAGGCGGCGATCCAGGCGCCGACCAGCTTCAACATTCAGCACTGGCGCTTCGTGCTCGTGAAGGACCCCGAGCTGCGCAAGCAGATCCGGGCCGCTGGCAACGACCAGGCGCAGATGACCGACGCCTCGCTCCTGATCCTCATGACGGGCGACGTCCTCGCCTGGAAGAAGGACCCCGAGCGCTACTGGCAGAACGCGCCCAAGGAGGTCAACGAGCTGCTCGTGGGCTGGATGGGCCCCTTCCACGAGGGGAAGGAGCAGCTGCAGCGCGACGAGGCGCAGCGCTCGATCGGAATGGCGATGCAGACGATCATGCTCGCGGCCAAGGGCATGGGCTACGACTCCTGCCCCATGATCGGCTTCGACCACGAGGCCGTCGCGAAGCTGGTCAACCTGCCCGCCGACCACGCGATCGGGCCCATGATCGCGATCGGCAAGGGGACCAAGGACCCCTGGCCCAAGCCCGGTCAGCTGCCCCTGGACGAGGTCGTGATCACCGACCGCTTCCCCGGCTGATCCGCGCCACCAGCTCGCCCATGTGCGGGAAGGGCTCGGCGCCCGCGGCGCTGAGGGCCGCGGCCCGGGCGGGCGTGGGCGCGTAGCCCAGCACCCGCATTCCGGCCGCGACCCCCGCCTGGGTCCCGGCGTCGCTGTCCTCGACGACCACGCAGGCGCGCGGCTCGACCCCGAGCGTGGCGGCGGCGTGGAGGTAGAGGTCGGGGAAGGGCTTGGCGCGCTCCAGCTCGTAGGCGCTGAAGATCCGCTCCTCGAAGCGCTCCAGCAGCCCGATCGCGCCGAGCGAGGTGCGGATCTTGGCGCGCGGGCCGTTGCTCGCGACGCAGGTCGGCAGGCCCAGCGCGCCGAGCGCGTCGAGGGCGGCGACCACCCCAGGGACGGGCTGCACGCGCTCGCGCAGGAGCGCGTAGAGCCGCTCGCGGTAGCGAGGGATGAAGTCCTCGGCGAGGGGCCGGGCGGCGTGGGCCGCGATTCGCTCGACGCAGGCCTCGAGCGTCCCGCCGGCGGGGAAGTGCTCCTCTGCCTGCTCGGGGTCGAGCTCCCAGCCGTGGTCGCGGGCCAGCTCGGCCAGGAGGCCGATCGCGAGCGGCTCGCTGTCGACCAGCACCCCGTCGCAGTCGAAGATCACCAGCTCGTGCGAGGGCGTCATCCGCCCCTCCTAGCCGAGCCGAACGCAGACCTGGTGGCGGGCGAAGGCGAGGTATTCGTAGGCCCGCTCGCGTTCGCGCGCGAACTCGAGGAGCGCGCGGTGCTCGCACTCCTCCCAGCCGGGATAGTTGAAGTAGTCGTCGAAGAGCAGGATCGCGCCGGGCGGCAGGCGGTCCGCCAGCGCGTCGAGCGCTCCCTTGGTCGAGGCGTAGAGGTCGCAGTCCACGTGCACGAAGGCGACCGGCTGCTGCTGGGCGGCCAGGAAGCCGGGCAGGGTCTCGCGGAAGTCCCCTCGGATCAGCTCCACGTTGCCCGGCACCCGCGGCAAGCGGCCGCCGACGTCGAAGCGCCCGCGGAACCATGGGGTCCCCTGCTGGCGCTCCGGCAGCCCGCTGAAGGTGTCGAAGCCGTAGACCCGCGGGGCGCGCCGGGCGATCCGGCGGATCGACTCCCCCTCGTGGACGCCGAGCTCCAGGTAGAGCCCGCTCCCCGCCTGCGCGAGGGCGTAGTCGAGCAGCTCGAAGCGCTCGCGGAGGGGGATCGCCCCGGCCATGTGCGCCCGGATGTAGGCCACGCTGGCCTGCGAAGCCTCCCGCTCGAGCGCGTGCAGGGGGTGCAGCTCCATGGCGAGGCGGCGCCGCGCCACGCGCTCGGCGAAGCGATCCAGGAGGCGGCTCAAGCCCTGCTTGACCCCGTGCATCACAGCGCCCGAACCCCGCGGTAGAGCTTGCGGGCGGCCCGCACCAGAGGCGACCCCTCGGGGTCGACCTGGCGCACGCGGTCCTTGACCTGGTCCACGAGGGCGTGGCGGAGGAACCCGGCCGGGTAGAGGCGCCGATAGGTCTTCATGTAGTCCTGGAGCTCCTCCCGACTCGAGACGCGGCCGTTGTCTCCGTAGAGCAAGGGCGCCATGACGTCCTTGAGGCTGGCCCCCCCGTGGAGGGTCGTCTTCATGTAGTTGCCGATGAAGAGGTCGTCGAACACCTCCCACTCGATCGCCTGCATCAGGGAGCCCCGCGGGAGCTCGAAGGTCACCCCTCCCTCCGCGCTGCGTCCGACGTCCACGGTCAGCTCCTTGCCCCCCACGACGAGGCGCACGAAGCGCAGGCGCTGCTCGAGCAGCGGGCGCCGGGCGAAGTAGTCGCGCACGGCGCGGATGTCGCCCTCCTCGAGGGGCACGCTCCAGTCGTCTCCCAGCTCGGCCGGGTCGCGGAGCTCGACGCTGAGGGCGCGCGGGTCGAGCGCTTGGAGCTCGCCCGTGCCGTGGTCGTAGCGGATGTAGGGCTCCGTCAAGGCCACCTGATCCTGGCGGGGGAAGCCCTCGCGATAGTCCTCCAGGGGAGCGATCCAGTCGTTGGCCCAGGCCGAGTCGCGGCGCTGGTACTGGTGCATGGAGCTGAAGGGGACGACGACGTCCGCCCCGAACACGCGAGCTTGCTCGTAGAAGAGCGCGCCGACCCCTTGCTGCTTACGCTCGATCAGGTGGGGGGGGATCAGGCGCGAGCCGTCCTCGGCGAAGAGGTTGATCATGGTCGCATCGCCCCAGCCGTTGATCCGCAGCAAGAACACCTCGGGGTAGCCGCGCGCCAGCCGCCGGACGTAGGGCCACCAGCCCCGGTCATGGGCGTCGTTGATGTTCTGGATCAGGACCTCCCGGTCCAGCTCGATCAGGAGGATCGAGTCCTGGTTGTAGTCGGGCAGGGTCTGGACGCGGACCCGCGGCGAGAGGGTCAGCCAGCGCTTGCTCGGCAGGACCTGCACGTCGAAGCCCAGCTCGCGCAGGTCCCGCGCGATCCGGCTCCCGGCGTGGTCCGCCAGCAGGATCTTCTTGCCGCGCAGGAGCTCGAGGGACTCGCCGCTGAGATGGTCCGGATGACCGTGGGAGATCCAGACGTAGCGACAGGCGGCGATGTGCCCGCGCTGGTCGGGCGGGATCTCGTGGCTCATGGCCCAGCTGCCGAAGTAGGCCCCTCCTTGCAGCCAGGGGTCCGTTACGAGCAGCGGCTTGCCATCGTGGACGACGACGGTGGCGTTTCCGACGGTCTCGAAGCCCAACATGGCGCTCACTTTAACAGTCCGCGCTCGTGTCCTTCGTCCCTCGCCGCCTGGAGTGACAGCGCCTAGAGTGACCCCTCAGGAGCCACCATGACTCGGATCGCCCTCGCGCTCTGCGCCCTTCTCCTCCTCGCCCAGCCCTGCTCCGCGCGCGAGGGCTGGCTCACGGTGCCCAAGGAGGCGCTGAAGCAGGCCAAGGAGCGCAAGGTCCCGGTCCTGGTCGAGTTCGCAGGCAGCGACTGGTGCGCCTGGTGCAAGAAGCTCGAGGAAGAGGTCCTGAGCCGGGGGACCTTTCAGGGCTTCGCCAAGGAGGTCGTGCTGCTCGAGCTCGACTTCCCCAAGCAGACTCCGCAGCCCAAGGAGGTCGAGGCGCGCAACCGTGAGTGGGCCAAGCGCTACGAGGTGCAGCGTTTCCCGACGGTCCTCCTGATCGACCACGAGGGCAGCGAGATCGGCCGCATGGGCTACGAGCAGGGCGGCGCGGACTCCTACGTCGCCAAGCTGCGCGCGCTCCTGAAGGAGGGCTTCGACGCCAAGACGGGCAAGGCCAAGCCCAAGCCCAAGCCGACCTGGACGACCTCCTGGCAGGAGGCGGTCGCCGAGAGCAAGGCCAGCGGGAAGGTGATCCTGGCCGACTTCACCGGGAGCGACTGGTGCGGCTGGTGCAAGCGCCTCCACGCGGAGGTGTTCAACACGCGCGAGTTCGTCGCCTGGGCCAAGGAGCGCGTGATCCTGCTCGAGCTCGACTTCCCCTCGCGCAAGAAGCAGCCCGACGAGCTCAAGACCCAGAACGAAGAGCTGCAGAAGCGCTACGGGATCGAGGGCTTCCCGACCGTGCTCTTGCTCGACGCCGAGGGGAAGATCCTCGGCCGCAGCGGCTACCTCCCCGGCGGCCCAAAGGCCTGGATCAAGAACGCGGTCGAGCTGGTGCCGGCGCTGGGCAAGGCGCGCGCGCGGGACTCCAAGGAGTAGCCCTCCTCGGCCTTTCAGTTATTTTCGAACGAAAGGCGAGGAACCTTCGTCTTCTTCGGTTAGACCTCCTCCCTTACAAACGGAGCACTGGAGGAGGGGACCATGAAGCGAACGTGTTTCTTACTCACGATCGGGCTGTCGCTCCTCAGCCTCGGCGCCTGTCGGGCGCCAGATCCGCTGGAGCCTGAAGCGGAGGAATTCTACCGGATCGACCTCCCCCTCCGCCTGCCGCCCCTGCCCGGCGCCGGCGTAGGCCCGGGTCTCTTTCGCCGGGTCGAGGCGAACCGAGACGGCGAGCAGGGGGCCGAAGCCGCCCTGCTGACCCCTGAGATACAGCCCCTGAGCGCGCGCAGCGCGCTCGCCCCGCGGCTCTTCCAGCGCAGGCGAGCGAGCTACCGCCTGCGCGCGGCGCCCGCCCGCCTCGACGGGCGCTGGCTCCGCCACCGGCCCCAGGTCGATCCCTGGGCCCCGCACGAGCAGGCCGACGCCCCCTTCCGCTCCGGGGCCTCAGGGCTCCAGCTCTGGCCCGACTACACCGACGAGCTCTCCCTGGTGCTGGGCTTCAGCGCCAGGTTCTGAGTTCAGCTCGCCCATTCACCATTGTCTTCCCGACCCTAGGACCGCCGCGCCCCACCATCCCCCCCAAAGCTCTCCGGGGCGCGGCGGTCCGACCTCCTCCCACAGGTGAGGTCGCTGACCTCGGTCGAGACGTCGGGGGCTACTCGATCCGAGTGAACTTGCCGTGGTTCTGCTTGGCGAGGGCCTCCATGAAGTCGGCCAGGGTGCCGCCCTTCTGGCCGAAGCCGAAGGTGTGGATCTCCCACTGCTTCGTCTTGTTGATCCCCGCGACCTCGCCCAGGATCTCGTCCTCGCTGTAGACGTCCTTGCCGTTGGGCTTGGTCCCGGTCGGCATGCCGTCGCTGAGCAGCACGATCGTGTCGGCGCCCAGGGTCTCGAAGGCCTGGACGAGCGCTCCGCGGGTGCGGGTGTTGCCGTTGGCCTGGAGGGTCTCGACGAAGGAGATCGCCTTGGCCTTGTTCTTGGGGTTGGCGGGCTGGAGCTTGCTGTTCCAGGGGCGGATCTGGCTGCTGTAGCACATGACCGTGAACGAGCTGCGGGCGTCGAGCCCGTTGATGCACTTGGTCAGCTGCTCCTTGGACTTCTTGAGCCGGTCGCCCTCCATGGAGCCCGAGACGTCGATCACGAACACGATCCGCTCGCTGCGGATCTCGGTCCCGAAGAACTTGGGCGGCTTCTTGCCCCGCTCGGCCGTCTTGAGCAGCTCCTTGGCGCTGCCGGTCATGACCCGCTTGCCCTCGTGGGACTCGTGCTTCCAGTACTTGCGCCAGTCCTCGATCACGTCGAACCACTTGCCGGTCGTCTCGATCAGCGCGCGGCGCAGGTCGCCCAGGATCAGCGCGTCGGGGTGCTTCTCCATTTTCTCGAGCAGGTCGATCATGCCGGGGACGCACTCGCCGGCCTTGCGGAGCCGGATCGCGCGCAGGGCCGCGCGCAGGACCTCGGGGCGCTTGTCGCTCAGGGCCTCACCCAGCGCCTTGGCGGTCGCGCCGTCCTCGCGCTGCGCCATGGCGTTGATCGCCAGGATGTTGATCAGGGAGGGGCCGCGCTTGCTCGCGAACTTGATCAGCTCCGCGGTCGCCTCGGCCGAGCCCATCTCGCTCAGCGCGCTCTCGGCGGCGGCGTAGACCTTCGCCTTGTCGACCTTGGTCACCGCCGCGACCTTGAGCACGAGCCCGACCGCCCGGTCGCTGTCGTCCTTGGCCAGGCCCTCGAGCGCCTCGACCAGCAGCGCCGTGTCGCCCTTGGCCTGGGCGAACTTGAGCTGCTTCTTGAGCTTGCCGAACTCCTTCTTGTCGAGCTTGGCCCAAGCCGGGGCGCCGCCGAGCAGGACCAGGCAGAGGAAGAGCGAGAACAGAGCGCGGGTCGTCGTCACGGAGACTCCAGTCGGGACCGAATCAGCAAGGGCTTGGAACAAGTCGCGTGCCCGCGGGCGCACCGCAGGGGCAGGACTTGGCGCGGCTGAAGCCTAGCCGCTTTCCCGATCACTGTGGCCTGCTTCGCAGGCCAGGGCGCCTTCGGCGCCAAGGAATACGCTCGGCCAGGCCTGCATGATAGGAAATGAGCGGCAGCACGACTCGCATGGGCCTGTCCTCCCGATTCCCCGTGGTCGGGGGTGAACGGCGTTCTCAGAGAGCCTCGCCGCCCACGTGAACGTAGCGGACGAAGGTCGGCTTGGGGACCTCGAGCGTAAGGCGGGGCGGGTGACCCGCCACCTCGAGCGCGGGGCGCAGGTCGTGGTGCACGATCAGCGCCCAGCGGCGCGCTAGCCGGGGCAGCGCTGACGCATAGGGGGCGAGGTCGGCGGGCTCGAGCCGGCGGCCGTAGGGCAGGTCCGCCACCAGCGCGTCGTGGCCCGCGGGCTCGCGCGCGAAGGCGTCTGCCTCTTCGACCTCGCCGCTCAGCCCGACCGCCCGCAGGTTCCGCCGCGCCCACCACACCAGCTTGGCGTTCTGGTCCGAGCCCGAGACCGCGCAGCCGATCCGCGCGCCCTCGACCAGGATCACGCCGGAGCCGCAGAGGGGGTCGAGCAGGCGCTCGCCCGGCCGCGCGACGAGGTTGACCACCGCCCGCGCCAGCTGGCTCGAGGTGCTGGTGCTGGTCCGGTGCGGCAGGGTGGGCGACTCGTAGCCCGTGGGCTGGGCCTCGCGGACCAGATACCAGCCGGCCTCGGTCGCGTAGAGCACGCGCCCGCACTTGCGCGGGCCGATCCGGTAGCCGCCCGGGATCCGCGCCAGGAGCTCGAGCGGGTTGCCCGCCACCTTCCAGGGCGCGCGCAGGACGTGGACCTGGCTGCCCGCGGGGAGCAGCCCGCCCAGGGCGTCCGGTTGGCCGGCGCCGAGCAGCTCCCCGCCGCCGACGCCGTAGGCCGCGCGGCCCGCGGGGCAGGGGCTGGGCTCGAGGTAGAGGCCAGGCGCGACCTCGTGGCGGGCGCCGAGGGCCACCGCCTCGGCGCGCGCGAGCGCGCGCCGCTCGGGGTCGAGGTCGAAGCGCCAGAGGTGAGCTGGCGCGCCCTCGCTCAACTCGTGCCCGTAGAGCCGAAGCCGCCCTCGCCGCGCTCGGTCTCGCTCAGCTCGGCGACCTCCTCGAGGACGACCCGCGTCACCGGCGCGATCACCAGCTGCGCGACCCGCTCTCCGCGCTCGAGGACGTGCGCGTTCTGGCCCACGTTGACGAGCAGCACCTTGACCTCGCCGCGGTAGTCGGCGTCGATCGTGCCCGGGGCGTTGAGGACCGTCAGGCCGTACTTCAGCGCCAGGCCGCTGCGGGGCCGGACCTGGCCCTCGTAGCCGGCGGGGATCTCGATCTTGAGCCCGGTCGGGATCACGACCCGCTCGCCGGGCGCCACCGTCAGGGGCTCCTCGAGGGCCGCGCGCAGGTCGAGGCCGGCCGAGAACTCGGTCTCGTAGCGGGGCAGGGTCAGGTCGGCGCCGTGCTCGAGGCGAGTGACGCGCAGGACGGGTGGGGCCATTTAGAGCTCCTGGGCGCGAGCGAGCAGGCCGCGCTGGTAGAGGTCGCGAGCGCGGCTGCGCTGGACCTTGCCGCTGGTGGTCTTGGGCACGCTCCCCGGCGGGAGCAGCACCAGGCGTGGACGGAGGCCGACGCGCTCGAGCACGGCCCGCTCGACGAGGCAGCCGATCGCGCCGCGCGACCAGTCGCTCTCCTCGGCGCGGACCTCGACCGCGACCACCGCCTCCTCGGTCCCCTGCTCGGCGTCGGGCACCGAGAAGGCCGCCGCGCAGCCGACCCGCACGCCCTCGACCGCCTCGGCCGCGCGCTCGAGCTCGACCGGCGAGAGGTTCCGCCCGCGGGTCATGATCACGTCCTTGGCGCGCCCGATCAGGACCAGCTCGTCCTCGAGCCAGCCGCCGAGGTCGCCGGTGTCGAGCCAACCGCCGGCGCGCGCGTCGTCGCCCCAGTAGCCGGGCGTGACCGTCGGGCCCTTGACGAACACGCGCCCGACCTTGCCCGGCGCGAGCACCCCGCCTTGCGCGTCGCGGACCTCGACCGAGAGCTCGGGCAGGGAGCCGCCCAGGAGCACCAGCTCGGTCGCGTCGCCCTCGCCGCGCGGCTCGGCGAGGACCTCGTCCTCGAGGCCCGCCAGCGAGACGTGGCGCGAGCTGAGCCCGCGCCCGACCGGGGCGAAGGTCACGGCCAGCGTCGCCTCGGCCAGGCCGTAGCAGGGCAGGATCGTCCCCGGCGCGAGGCGGCAGGGGCGCAGCATGTCGACGAAGCGCTCGACCGCCGGGCGGTGGATCGGCTCC
>CALDQK010000969.1 GCA_937911525.1 uncultured bacterium | reverse complement strand
AAGAAGGTCTCCAGGGCGTCGGACGACGACGCCGACGACGCGGCGTCGGACGACGACGAGGGTGAGGAGAGCCCCGCGACCCCGGCCTTCAAGAAGAAGCGCAAGCCGGCGCCCAAGAAGGAGCCCGAGCCGGTCTACGAAGACGACTCGGACGACGAGGACGAGGACGACGCGGGCGTGGACGACGCGGACGACGAGGCTGGCGCGACGGCCGAAGACGCGACGGACGACGACGAGGACGACGACCAACCTCGCGGACGGCGCGGTCGCGGACGGCGCGGCCGCAACAAGAAGAACAAGCAGCAGGGCCGCGGCCGCCGCAACGAGCGCGGACACGACCAGCGCCCGCCCGACCTCGAGGACGACGAGCCCGAGCCCGAGCCCGAAGAGGAGGAGGAGCTCCCCGAGGGTCGCGAGCTGGACTTGATCACCATGCAGCGTCTGCCGATCAAGGAGCTCTGGGCGCTGGCCAAGGAGTTCGGGATCCGCCAGCGCACGGGCATGAAGAAGCACGACCTGATCTTCCAGATCGTGCGCCGCAACGCGAAGGGCGAGACCACCGGCGAGGGTGTGCTCGAGATCCTCGACGACGGCTTCGGCTTCCTTCGTTCGCCGGTCTACAGCTACCTGCCGAGCCCCGACAACATCTACCTCGCGCCCAGCCAGATCCGCCGCTACGGGCTGCGGACCGGCAACCTGATCCGGGGCAAGATCCGCCACACGGAGCGCTTCTTCGCCTTGGCCGAGATCGAGACGATCAACGACGAGCCGCCCGAGAAGCTCGTCGAGGTGCCTCACTTCGACGACCTGACTCCGCTCTACCCCGACGACCGCCTCAGCCTGTTCACGGGCGACCCCAAGGGCCTCGAGATGCGGGTCATGGACCTGCTGACCCCGATCGGAAAGGGCCAGCGCGGCCTGATCGTGGCGCCGCCTCGCACCGGCAAGACCGTGCTGATGCAGAAGCTGGCCAACTCGATCGTCAAGAACAACCCCGAGTGCTACCTGATCATCCTGCTGATCGACGAGCGCCCGGAGGAGGTCACCGACATGAGCCGGACCGTGCCGGCCGAGGTCGTGGCCAGCACCTTCGACGAGTCGGCCGCGCGCCACGTCCAGGTCGCCGAGATGGTGATCAACAAGGCCAAGCGCATGGTCGAGTACGGGCGCGACGTCGTGATCCTGCTCGACTCGATCACCCGCCTCGGGCGCGCCTACAACACCGAGGTCCCCCACTCGGGCAAGATCCTCTCGGGCGGTGTGGACGCCAACGCGCTCAAGGGGCCCAAGCGCTTCTTCGGCGCGGCCCGCAACATCGAGTTCGGCGGCTCGCTCACGATCATCGCGACCGCGCTGATCGAGACCAACTCCCGCATGGACGAGGTGATCTTCGAGGAGTTCAAGGGCACCGGTAACATGGAGCTGCACCTCGACCGGACCCTCGCCGACCGCCGGATCTGGCCTGCGATCGAGGTCCGGCGCTCCGGCACCCGCAAGGAGGAGCTGCTGCTCGACCCCGAGGAGCTGAAGCGGACCTGGATCCTGCGCAAGGTGCTCAACGAAATGAACGGCGTCGAGGCGATGCAGCTGCTCAAGACCAAGCTGCTGAACTTCAACAGCAACGCTGAGTTCCTCTGGAACATCAACCCCAACACCGCTCAGTTCTGAGCCCCCCCAGCGACGGGTAGCCGTGGACCTCGACCCGCCCCCCGAGGAGGGCACGCGGCCCGAGCACCTGATCCTGGCCAACCCCCAGAGCGGCTCCGCTCAGGGCTCGCGCGACGCGCTCGAGGCCTGGGCGGGCGAGCGCGGCCACACGCTCGTGTGGACCGAGTCGCTCGAGCAGGCCACGACCATGGCCCAGGCCGCCGCGGGGACCGGCCAGACCCTCGTCGCGGCCGGCGGGGACGGCACCTTCCAGGCCGTCGCCCGGGCCGCCCTCCGCGGGAGCGAGGGGCCGCCGGTGGTCGGCGTGATCCCGCTCGGCACGGGGAACGACCTCGCCCGCAGCCTGGGGCTGACCCTCGAGCTGGAGCACGCGCTGGGCGCGATCGACGCCGGACACGAGCGGCACATGGACGTGCTCGAGGTCCAGCAGCCGAGCGGCGGCTCTCCCTGGTGCTTCAACCTCGCCTCGGGCGGCCTGAGCGGGGAGCTGGCCGAGGCCCTCGAGTCCGAGGTCAAGGAGCGGCTCGGTCCGCTGGCCTACCTGTGGGGCGGCCTGCTCCAGCGAGACACGATCTCGCCCTTCTCGGTCGAGCTCGAGGTCGACGGCGAGCGCTGGCGAGAGGAGCGGCTGCTCAACGTGATCGTCGCCAACGGCAAGTTCGCGGCGGGG
>CALDQK010000968.1 GCA_937911525.1 uncultured bacterium | reverse complement strand
GCCCGTCGGGGACTATCTGGTGCTCGAAGCCCGCGTCGCCACCCGCGACGAGCTCTGCCTCGCCGCGCGCAATCACCTCGCCAAAGCCCTCGGCAGCGTCGCTGCGCCCGGCCTGAGCGACGACGAGATCGTGACCTGGCTCCGGCTCCAGGCGCTCGCGCACTGTCAGCCCGAGGAGTCGGTCAGCCGTGAACAGCTCCTCCACGAGGGCGGGCGCAGCACGCGCACGATCTCGCGCCACCTCAAGTCGCTGCAGGCGGTCGGCGCCCTCCAGCTGGAGCGAGGCAGCACGGGCTACTGGGTCCGGCGCAAGCAGGTGACCCTCGCCGCCCACCCGCAGCCCAGCCTGAAGCGTGGACTCGGCGCGAGCTAGCTGCGGAGTAGGCGCTGGCGCCAGCCTCGCGGCGCCTGCCCCACCACGACGGGCGCGCCGCCCCATGCTGGTTCCCTCACGCGCGCCAGCTGCAGGCGCAGGCCGAGGGTCAGCGCGCTGAGCCCGACGAAGACCGATCCCCAGCAGGTGACCTCGAACGAAAGCAGGGGCGAAGCCGGTAGCGCGTCGCGGAGCCAGTAGAGCGCTGGCTCGCCCAGCAAGCGCAGCGGGAGCATGAAGGGGAGGGCCAAGAGCGCTGCCTCCGCCAGCGCGAGGAGCGTGGAGCGGGGTGGACCTGAGCGTCGGCCTAGGCGAGCGTCCGCCGCCACCAGGGGACCTCGCGCTCTCCCAGCGCGACGGGGTGCAGGAGGGGCTCGCGCTCGCCGGGCAGCTCGCGCGGAGGGGCGAGCTGGAGCCGCAGCGCCAAGGCGCAGGCGCTCGTGGCGCAGAGCAGGCTCGCGGGGAGCGCCAGCGAGAAGGGCACCAGCGGAGGCGCGGGCAGGTTGCGCTCGAGCACCGCGAGCAAGGGGCCGCTCAGCCACCACAGCCCCAGCGCCGCGGGCAAGCCCAGCAGGCAAGCCTCACCCCCGCAGCCGAGCAGCGAGCGAGGGCGAGGCCGGTTCCAGGCCCACGAGAGGAACGTGGCCAGCCCTCCGCAGAGCAGGACCCAGGCCGCGACGCGCGCCCAACCCCAGCTGCGCTGCGGCAGGGTCGCCAGCCCCACCCCGTGTAGCTCGAAGGCCGTGAAGGGGATCGCCCACTGGGGGCTCTCGGCGAGGCTGTAGGCGCGGGCGTCCGAGAGCCACCCCCAGAGCGCCGCGAAGAGCAGCGCGGCGAAGAGGGAGGCTCGGACTCCCGCTCGCAGGGGCGGGGTCTGGCCCGGGGGGCGAGTCCCGAGCAGGAGCAACAACAGGGCGCCCCAGGCTCCGAGCTCGAGCGCGAGGTGGAGGGCCTGGCTCTCGACCTTCCAGCGCAGGTCGTGGGGCAGCTCCCTCCAGCGGGAGAGGCTGTCCTTGACGGCGCGGCTCTTCTCCGGGTCGCCCTTGGCGTAGGTCTCTTCGAGGTAGCGCGTCAGGTAGTGGAGGCTGAGTCGCTCCATGTCTGCTACCGAGGGCGGCGACTCGGGGTCGACGGCTTCCAGAAGGGAGGCGTACCAGCTCACGGGCTGGAGGCTCGCCAGCACCCCAGGCAGGCAGGCCTCGACCTCCTCGACCGGGCACACGTCGAGGTGGACCCTGCGGGGGGGCGACTGGGTGACGACCACGTAGTAGCGGCCGACGGGCTGAGCGTAGCCAGTGCCCCCCTTGCCCAGGAAGGCGTGCCAGAACTCCCGTCCGCTCGCGCGCCCAGGCGAGACTCCCACCACACCGATCCCATAGGAGAAGAGCGCGAGCGCTAGCACGCCCGCGATCCACACCGCTCGAACTCGAGTCACTGTCGCGCTCTTCACCCCGCCCGCAGCGAGGGTGGTCGTGCGATCCCCCGAGGTCAAGGGGTCGGTTGTAGGAGTGAAGCAGGCGAGGGCGGTCGGTGTGGTCGGTGGATGCCCGCCCCCGCCCCCTTCGCCTTGCTCTAGGGCAAGGCGGTGCCACACGCGGCGAACCTGGGGAGAAAGCCAGGCCGACACCTACATTCGCATGCTTCGAGTCCCTCGCCGCAGCTCCTGGACTGAGCCGTCAACGTGACGAGTTGCACCCCGGCCTGCGGGTGTTCAGTAGTGGGAAGCACTTGATCTTCTACTTGGCAACCGAGCCGCTCGACTGACGCCGAGGCAGCCGGGAGACCTGGTCGCCTGAGGTCCAGTCGCGCTAACGCGAGGAAGACCTGTCAGGCTCCCCGACGCACACCAGCAAGAGCCGCCAGGCTAGGATTCGAGCTCAATGGACCAGGAGCTCTCGAACGAACTCACCGAACGAACCACGCAGCTCCGGGCGAGGCTGCGCACAGGAGCACTGACCTCCCAAG
>CALDQK010000967.1 GCA_937911525.1 uncultured bacterium | reverse complement strand
GGACGTAGCTCCAGCTGCCGACGCTTCCGCTGCCCCAAGCGCGAACGCGCTCGACCCCGAAGGTGTCGAGGCCCCAGCGGAACTGGCGGTATTCGCCCAGGTCGACGCGGGACAGCTCCGCGGGCGCGACGCCGGTGATGCGGGAGAGCTCGGCCACGCTCGCGCAGGGCTCCCAGCGGAGCGGCCCGCGCGGCTCCTCGGCGCGAAAGCGCCCGCAGAGGAGGAGCTCGCCGCTCGGGTCCTTCAGCACCAGCAGGCTGTCGTAGGCGGGCTGGCTGCTCAGGTAGGCCTGCCAGTCGGCCTCCTCGGTGATCCCGGCTACTCCAGCGCAGCCGAGGGACTCGCGGGCCTGCAGCTTGGCCGCGTAGCGGAGATCTCGCAGCAGGCCGTGGGCGACGTAGCCGGCAGGAAAGCGGTCCAGTCGGCGCCGGTAGTTGAGCGCCACTCCACCGGCCAGGCTGAGCGCGCCGACCACCAGCCACAGCAGCGAGGTGCGGGGAAAGCGCGCGGGGCGGACCCACACCGGCGCGAGCTCGTCGGGCTGCGCGGCGCGCGAGCTCCGCCGCTGAGCCGGCACGTCGGGCTCGTGGTCGGCCTCGCGCTGACGCACCACGAGGTGCGCGACCTTCATGCGCTGGAGGAGCAGGCCGCTCGCCAGGAGGGGACCGAAGCGGAGCACGAACGAGGCCGCCCGAGCCGGGCGCGCGAAGAGGGGGTCGACGCCGGACAGGGTCGGCTCGAGCAGCGCGCGCGGGCCGAAGCAGACGAGGAGCACCCAGAGCGGGAGGGCGAACGCCAGCACCCTGGCGAGGGTCTCGAGCAGGTCGCGGCCCGCGGCGCGGTAGAGGCGGGCCAGGCCGAGGCACAGCCCGCTGGCCCAGAGAGCCAGGGCGATCTGCGCTGGGTTCCAGCTGCCGCCCAGCCAGGCGAGCGCGCTCAGCGTCAAGGCCACCAGGGGCCACGCGCTCAGCAGGGGGGCGCCCGGCGTTGGCTCGACGCGGCGCAATCCCCAGCTCGCGATCGCGAGCGCGAGGAAGCCCGAGCAGGCGGCCCAGGAGCTCTCTCCGCGGAGGCTGGTCGGGCTGAGCGAGAGCAGGAGCACGACCAGGCCGAAGCCGATCAGGCGACGCGCGACGGGGAGGGCGTCGGAGAGGCGGACGGGCCAGGTGTGCACGTAGCGCAGCGCCCAGCCCAGAGTGGCGAGGAAGAGCCCCAGCTCGAGCAGCCGGCTCTCGTTCAATCAGCCGCCCGAGATCGGGTGCACCAGCTGGCGGCGGACGCCGCAGGCGGCGGGGAAGGTCATCCAGCCGCCGATCGCCACGGTCCACAGCTCGCCGAGGTCGGGGTAGTGCTCGCGCAGCCCCTCCTTCATGGCGTCGATCACCTCGGGGAGGTCCTCGTTCTTCATGCCGACCGGGTTGGTGTTCACGAAGGGCATGCTGGTCCAGAGCACGGCGTCCGCCTCGAGCAGGTAGAGGCCGAACTTGGCCGGGTCCTGCGCCATGGGGCTGCCGGCGACGAGCGAATACTGGTGCAGCGTGAGGTAGTCGATCGAGTCGGCGTTCTCGACGAGGTAGTCGTAGGTCTCGTAGAGCTGCCGCTGGGTCTCGGTCGGGAAGCCCGCGATCAGCATCGCCGCGGTCTGGATCCCGTTCGCCTTGCAGGTGCGCAGGATCCGGCTGGCGTGCTTGGGCCGCGTCGGCTTGTTCATGGCCTTGAGCGTCTCGACCGAGGCGCTCTCGAGGCCAAAGCGGAGCGTGCGGCAGCCCGAGCGGGCCAGGTCGACGATCACCTCGTCCTTGAAGCCGGGGTCGAGCAAGACCTCCGCGCCCCACTCGATCTCGAGGCCCGCGTCGATGATCGCGAGCGCGAGGGCGTGCAGCTCCTTGGGCCGGAAGGAGTCGACGGGGAAGTCGAACCAGTTGGAGCCGGTCTCCTCGAGCGCGATCCGAATGTCCTCGAGCGCCTTCTCGATCGGGCGCGTGCGGTAGGTCGCGACCGTCTGGCAGGAGATGTTGCAGAAGGAGCAGCGGCCCCAGTAGCAGCCGCGCGAGAGCGGGAGCGGGATCGGGTACTGCGGGACCAGATACTTGTCGAGCTCGAGCCCCTCGAGGGTCCACATCGGCGTGGGCAGCGTGTCGAGGTCGGTGTGGACGCGGTTGCGCTCGCCCACGCGGCGGAAGGCGCCGCCCTCGTCGGGGAGGTGGCAGTTGGCGATCTGGGCGGGGTCGATCTCCTCGCCCTTCAGCTCGAGGCTGAGCCACTGGTCGAGGCCCTCCTCGCCGTCGTGAAGGATGATCGCGTCCACGGGGAGGAGCGAGCGCGGGATCGAGGGTACGTCGTGCTCGACGGCCGTCAGGTAGGAGCCGCCCGCCACCAAGCGGATCTCGGGGAAGCGGGCCTTGATCAAGCGGGCCAGCGTGAAGCCGGGCATCAGCTGGCTGAAGTAGGTCATCGAGATGCCCACCGCGCGCGGCTGCTCGCGCTCGATCCGCGCGAGGGCCTCCTCGAGGTAGTCGAGGAAGGGGTTTCGCGCGGGGTCGGCGAGGGCCTCTTCGAGGGACTCGTAGCTGCGGAAGGCGTCGGGAACGCCGAAGTGGCGGAAGTCGTGCTCGTAGGCGCCCAGCGAAGCAGCCGTGATCACGATCCCGGCCTCGTTGATCGTGTCGAAGGCCCACTTCATCCGCTGGAGGTCGGTCTCGACGCCCTTGGTGCGCAAGGCGTCCTTGGCCTGGTCGATCTCGTCGACGACCCGACGCGCGACCTCGAGCACCTTGGGGTCGGCCTCGGCCTCTTGCTCGAGGCGATCCAGGCAGCCCTGCAGGTAGGCGGGCGAGTGGAAGTGATGGAAGGCGTCGATGGCGAGGTCCCACTGGTGGGCCTCCCAGCCGCGCGAGCGCAGATACGAGGTCAAGACCGAGAGCCCGGCCGTGGCCTGGCCGAAGTTGGCCACGGGGGGGCTGATGAGGAGGAAGTCCATCGCGAGCTCGCTCGATTGGGCGCCGGAGTGACCCATGGTAGCGGTGGCGGCGGGAAGCCGAAAGCGAGAGCCAAACAGCGAATCAAGGACCGCGCGGTCGTCAATAGTCGCTGGCCATTGACCGCTGTGCCAGCTCGAGACGCGAGTCGACAGCGGCTAAGTCTATGTATTGCTTGGGATCGATCGTCAATCCCTCAATAAACCAGACGACCCTATAAATTTTTTCCGTTTTCCCTGGGAAGTCCCCTTGCGGCCCTGACTTGGCGCCGTCATATTCGAAGTGTCGTGGGAACCGGAGCAGCTCTGGCACCGCGAGTCGGCCTCGCCCCCCGGCGTGGGCCGCATCTTCCGAAATCCTTTTAAGCCGTTCGCAGGCTGTGTCTTAGGGCTCGGGGTTCGTACGAACCACGCCCCGGGAACCAACCCATTACGGCTAGACAACCGAACGCCGGGTCCGAGGTGAATGGACTTACGGCGAACGAGCGCCCGGATTATGCCCCGTGCCTTTCCCAATATCGGGTTTGTGTTCGGGAAAGAGTTCGGGAACGAGTTCGGCCCGGGAAAGAGCAGGCGGCCACTATGAGGAATCCAAGCGCCAG
This sequence comes from uncultured bacterium, assembly GCA_937911525.1. Classification (GTDB taxonomy): domain Bacteria; phylum Planctomycetota; class J058; order J058; family J058; genus NORP233. The sequence continues at coordinate 2,349 of CALDQK010000967.1, read as the reverse complement.
TCAGAGCAGCCAGCAGAGCAGCCAGCAGAGCAGCCAGCAGAGCAGCCAGCAGAGCAGCCAGAGGCAGATCGCTACCCACCAGCCCTACGCGAGCCTCTCCCACGCAGGTCTGGTCTCGAGCGGCGCCGCCCTCGGCCTCTGCGCCCTCACTGGCCTGCTCCTGCTGGTGAGCGCCGCGCCCTGCTCGGCCGAGCCCGCTCAGCGAGACCTCAGCGAGCAGCTGCGCCCCGCCACCTCCCAGCGCCACGACGAGGAGCCAGGCTCGGACCTCGACCTTCGCCTGCGCCTGCGCCTGCCCTCGTGGCGCGAGGCCGACGAGCAGCCCGACCTCCTCGCGAGCGTCGCCCTCTCGCCCACGATCCCGGGCAGCGTGGTCGTCGACTACGAAGGGCTGCAGGGCTTCATGGTCAAGCACATGCGGCGTCGCTACCGCAAGCTGTGGCGCAACCAGTTCAAGGATTGGGTCCGCGAGACCTACATGTCCGAGTGGGAGCTCAACCGCCGCGCCGTGGCCATGGGCGACGCCTACGCCGACATGCTCGCGGGCGGGCGCTGGTGGGAGCGGCGCTGGTTCCACTCGCTGCCGGAGGCCAAGGGCGGCGCGCCCGAGACTCCCTACGTGCACCAGGTCGGACAGCGCACCTGCTTCCTGCGCCTCGGCCCGCTCGAGCTCTACAACGACATGCGGGCGCGCCTCGACAAGGTCGCGGTGCTGGGGGTGGACGCCGACCCCGACCGGATCTATCGCCCCCTGCACGACGTCCCCCGTCAGATGCGGGACCACGCGGCCCTGGGGCGGGTGGACGGTGACGTGCCCGCCGCCTTCGCGGACGAGGAAGACCAGGCAGCGCAGCGCCCGGAGGTGGCGATCGCGACGCCCACCCCCCTGGGGGCGACGCTCGAGTTCACCCCCCAGGCCCAGGCCAGCTACGAGCGCTACCACTTCGACTTCAAGGTCCGCCCCGAGCTGCGCGCCCGCCTGCGCGGGAACCAGCAGCTCGACGGACGAGTCGGAGCGCGGGCGACCCTGGACGTGTTCTTCGGAGCGCGACGCCAGCACGTGCTCGAGGTCGAGGCCAGGGTCCGCTTCCGACCCCTGACCCGCGAGGTGCAGGCCACGATCCAGGTCGCGCTCCTCAGCTGGTAGGAGCCGCTAGACGGGGGCGCCGTCCCCGACCAGACTGGCTCCGTGCCGGCCCCGCCTCAGCTCCCGCCCGACCTCGCCCAGCGCTACCGCATCGTCGGTTCGCTGGGCGCGGGCGCCATGGGCACCGTCTATCGCGCTCAGGACCTGCGCGCCGGCCGCGAGGTCGCGCTGAAGCTGCTCAACGCGACCGGCGAGGCGCAGCGGGCGCGCTTCCAGCGCGAAGGCGAGATCACGGCGGGGCTGGTTCATCCGCACGTGGTGCGGGTCTTCTCGAGCGGCGTCTCGGGGCAGGTGCCCTGGCTGGCCTACGAGCTGGTGCCCGGGGCGCGGCCCCTCGACGTGGCCTTCGAGGGCTTGGACCTGCGGGCCCGGGTCGCGTTGCTGGGCGAGGTCGCCGAGGCCCTGGCCTACGCCCATGAGCGCGGGGTCGTGCACCGCGACGTCAAGCCGGAGAACGTGCTGGTGGACATCAGCGGGCGCGCGCGGCTGAGCGACTTCGGCCTGGCGAAGGCCCTCGACACCGAGCGCCTGACCAAGACCGGCGCGCTCTTGGGGACCCCGGCCTTCATGGCCCCCGAGCAGGTCAGCGGCGCCAGCGCCGCAGGGGCGCCCGCCGACGTGTGGGCCCTGGGCGTGATCCTCTACCTGGCCCTGACCGACGCGCTCCCCTTCGAGGGCGAGAGCCTGATCCAGCTCGGAGCGCGGATCTGCCAGGGCGACTTCCAGCGGCCACGCGAGCGCGACCCCAAGCTGCCGCGCGAGCTGGAGGACGTCTGCCTGCACGCGCTCCAGCTCGACGCGGGGGCGCGCTACCCCGACGCCGGAGCCTTCGCCGCCGACGTGCAGGCCTGGCTGGCCGGGCGCCGTCCAGTGGCCTCGAGCACGGCGGTCGGCGGCGCCCTGAGGTCCGAGCGACGCCGCGGCGCGGCCCTGGGGGCGGGCCTCGCGGCGCTGCTCGGGCTGGGAGCGCTCGCCTTCGTCGCGGCCGACTCGCCGGGCGCGGGGCAGGACGCCGCCGCGGGGACCCCCAGCGCGACCCGCGGGCCGACCCGCGCAGAGCTGAGCCCCCTGGAGCGGCTGCGCCGTCTGGCTCGGCTCGAGCAGCCGGCCGAGGTCGCGCGCCTGCGCGCCCTCGGGCAGGAGTCCGCCGAGGTCCGCGCGTTGGCCCGCGAGCTGGCGCAGGCGCCGCTCTTCAGCCTGGA